>CALLZA010000827.1 GCA_937858165.1 uncultured Ardenticatenia bacterium | reverse complement strand
TGTTAGTCCTCTCTACTCCACTCTCTTTTTTGTTAGTGTGTGGGCTTCGATTCTCTTGTGTGATGTGACAGTGTGTAGTGTCAGGGTACATGTTGGTTCTCTCTTGTCTTGTCTGTCACAGGTGTTATCTGTTTTTTTTTTTTTTGTTTTTTTTAAAGATACGGCGACCACCGAGATCTACACTAGATCGCTCGTCGGCAGCGTCAGATGTGTATAAGAGACAGGGCGTCGAGGGGTTCGTGACCATTACCGGCGGCAAGGCGACCACCCTGCGCGGCATGGCCGAGACGACGGCCAACGTCGTCTGCGCCAAGTTGGGCATGGAAAAGCCCTGCCAGACAAGGGACTTTGTACTGCTGCCGCACACCGCATACTACGTATGACCGCCGACGGCCGATCGCGGACCGCCGCCAGAGAGTAGATAGTCCAATAGTCGGTTGTGATTGCAGATAATCTGTTGTTTCGGCGGTCGGTCATCAGCGGTCGGCGGTCAGCAATTGATTCAGAGGTATTACGATGGTGGAACGCGACATCGAATTCAAGGTCTTTCGCTATAAACAGGGTGGGGCCGCGCCGGCCTACCAGACGTTCCGCACGCGCTGCGACGAAAACACGACTGTCCTCGTTGCCCTGCAAGACATCCGGCGCGACCTGGACGGCACGCTCATCATGCGCCACTCCTGCCACCACGCCAGTTGCGGCACGTGCGGCATGCGTATCAACGGCCGCGAGGAGCTGGCCTGTGTCGTCAAGGTGTTTGACCTGAACACGCCCACCGTCGTCGTTGAGCCGATGCGCAACATGCCGGTCATCAGCGATCTGGTAGTGGACATGGGGCCGTTCTACGACCGCTTCAACTCGGCCGGCATGCCCCTGATGCGCGAGAGCGAGTACCTCGACGAGGCCGACTTGGCCGAGGGGCTTGAGGCCTACATGCGCTGCGAGAACTGCATCGAGTGCAACCTGTGCGTCTCGGCCTGCCCCATCATGGGCACCGACCCGACCTACCTCGGCCCGGCGGCGCTGGCCGCGGCCTGGCGCGTGGTCGAAGAGCCGCGCGGGTTGGACGCCAAGCCACTGCTCGACTGGGTCGATAGCCAGAACGGCTGCTGGCGCTGTCACGTGGCCTACGAGTGCAACGAGGCGTGCCCGTCGGGCGTCTTCCCGGGCGACAAGATCATGTCGCTGCGGCGCGAATTGACCAAGCGCAAGTTTCGCAGACTCTTTGGAAGATAATTGGGAATTAGGAACCCTAAGACCATCCTCTTTTCTTAAATTCCTAATTCCTAATTGAATTGGAGTGACAATGGACGACATCCAGCCCACAACCGATCCGGTGCGACCCAAGTCGCCGCTGCGCTCGTGGTTCGACGTGCGCGGGCGCAGTATGAGCACGCTGGCCTTCGCCCTCAACCGGTTGACGGCCGTCGGCCTGACCATCTACCTGTTCCTGCATCTGGCCGTGCTGAGCTTGCTGGTGCGCGGGCCGGAGAGCTGGGACAGTTTCGTCGCCCTGGCCAAGAACCCCTTCTTCCTGCTGCTGGACGTGGTCTTGCTGTTCGGCGTCGTCTACCATATGGCCAACGGCATCCGCGTGGCTCTGGTCGGCATGGGCGTCGGCCACGCCCGGCACAAGACGATGTTCTATGTGCTGGTCGGCCTGGCCCTGGTGCTATTCGTCGTTGGCGCGGTGCTGATCTTCTTCGGGTAAGCAGGGTGTATCCACCGATTACACAGATTTCACAGATTTATAGCGGTGTCGTCGTGGCATCTGTGTAGCGAGCAGGCAGTTGGTTTATCAGGAGTCATTTTTATGCAAAGCACAATGTCGCGGCGGACGTTGGAGGAGATGGCTACGCGGCGCGACCGCTCCGGCTCGCTCTGGTTGGTGCAGGCCTTCTCCGGGCTGTTGCTGGTCTTCATCCTCGGCGCGCACATGATCGCCCATCACTTTATCGTCGAGGGCGGACTGCGCGATTATGAGCAAGTGTTGGCCTACGTCGCCAACCCGGTCGTGTTCGTCATCGAGCTGCTGTTCGTTGTCCTGGCGACGGTCCACGCGCTGCTGGGCGTACGGGCGATCATCATCGACTTGCGGCCGAGCGCCGGCACGCTGCGACTGGTCAACTGGGGTCTTGTCTTTTTCGGCGCGGTAGCCATTGGCTACGGCATATGGCTGGCCGTGGCCTTGCAGCGGTTGGCGGGCTAAGGGCACGATGGCCAAGAAAAACAACTCGCCTACTCCGCCGGCTGATCGCCCGACTAACTGGCGCTGGTACTGGATTCGCACGGCGCTCATCACCGTACTGATGTTCATCTTCGTTGTGTGGTTCATGCTGCCGCGCGCCGGCGATATGGCTTACCTGTGGGCCGCCGGTTTTGCGCTGGGGATATTGGGTTACTTCGTCGCCAGCTACTACTTCTTGCACAAGAGATAGTTGTCGGTCGCGCCGGGGGTGGGGCTTGAACGAGTGGGAGGCGATGTGGGCAGCCTACGACGAGGAAAGCTATGCCCAGACGCTATCGTTCGTGCCGCCGGGGGCGGTCGTGCTCGATATCGGCGCCGGCGATCTGCGTCTGGCGCGGCGGCTGGCGGCGCGGGCGAGGAGGGTCTACGCCGTTGAGCAGCGGCCGGAACTGCTGACTGGGGGCGCGCCGGATAACGTGCATGTCATCTGTGCCGATGCCCGCCAGTGGCCTTTTCCGTCCGGCCTCGATGCGGCCGTTCTGCTGATGCGCCACTGTACCCACTTTGCGTTCTATCGCCGCAAGCTGGAAGAAGTGGGCTGCCATTGGCTGATTACCAACGCCCGCTGGGGCATGGGGGTCGAATGTATCGACCTGATGATGCCGCCGCGGGCGTATGACGCTGCGGCGCTGGGTTGGTACGCCTGCCGCTGTGGGGCGACGGGCTTTCGGGCCGGGCCGCCGGAGGCGCTGGTGGCGGCGGCGCTGGTCGGGGTGCAAGAGGTAGAGGGTTGTCCGGGGTGCAAAGATGGTCAGTCTAGTCTTTGTTTCGCATAGCGCATTACTGGCCGAGGGTGTGCGCCAATTGGCCGAGCAGATGACCCAGGGCGCGGTGCCGATGGCCGTCGCCGGCGGCATCGACGATCCCGACAACCCCATCGGCACGGACGCCATGAAGGTGTTGGAGGCCATCCAGAGCGTCTACAGCGACGACGGCGTGGTAGTGTTGATGGACCTGGGCAGCGCCTTGCTGAGCGCCGAGATGGCGCTGGAGTTTCTATCCGACGAGCAACGGCCGCAAGTTCACCTCTGCCCCGCGCCGCTGGTCGAAGGGGCGCTGGCCGCGGCCGTCCAGGCGTCTGTCGGCGCATCGGCGGCGCAGGTCATGGCCGAGGCTCTCGGCGCGCTGGCGGTCAAGGTTGAGCACATGGGGGGCGCGGCAGCGGAGCCGGGGAGCGAGGGAGCAGGGGGGCAGGAGGGTGCGGCGACGGAGCAAATTGCACTGGTTGTCCGCAACCGGTTGGGGCTGCACGCCCGACCGGCGGCGCGCCTGGTCAGTACGGCCGGCCGGTTCACCGCCGAGGTGACCCTGCTGAAGGACGGCCGCCGCGCCAATGCCAAGAGTATCAATCAGGTGGCGACGCTCGGCGTGCGCCACGGGGATACCATCACCGTCAGCGCCGGCGGCCCCGACGCCACCGCCGCTCTGGCCGCCCTGCAAGCCCTGGCCGACGACAACTTCGGCGACAGGGAAGAGGAGCGGGGGAGCGGGGGGGCAGAGGAGCAGGGGGGCGAAACTCGCGCGACTGACCTACTGACCTGTCTCTTATACACATCTCCGAGCCCACGCGACCGTACTAGATCTCGTATGCCGTCTTCTGCTTGAAAAAAA
>CALLZA010000826.1 GCA_937858165.1 uncultured Ardenticatenia bacterium | reverse complement strand
TCTCCTAGTTTCGTCTGTGTGTCATATTCCTCTGTTATTTCGTGTCTGTCACCGTTCATGATCATCCTTGGTTGTCTCTGACCTGTATCCTGTGATGTTTGCTACACTCTCTCGCTCCTCGCTTTATATTCTTTCTTTGTTGATTAGACATACCTCTCACTCCCACTCCTGTTCTTTTTTTTTTTTTAATGATACGGCGACCACCGAGATCTACACTAGATCGCTCGTCGGCAGCGTCAGATGTGTATAAGAGACAGGGTCAGGATGGTCGCCGCCTCCGCCCCGATGGTCATTTCGATCTCTTCTTCGTCCGTCAGCGTCAGCGGCTCATGGGACCATTCGGCCGCCTTCTCGTGGGCCAAGCCGGTCAACTCCTCGGCTTTCCCGATGGCCAGGGTGGTGGCCCCGGCAATGCTGCCCTCGGCCTCGTTGGCCAGGATGCTGGCCGCCCCGGAGATATTGCCCGCCTGGAGCTGCTTCATGAAGTCCGTCTCGCGGGCGAACGGCTCCGTCTGCGTCTGCGCCCCCAGCCCTTTGAGCAGCGTCAGCGCCGTATGGGCCACTTCGTCGCCGACGATGGCCACGGCCGCGCCGCTCGCTTCGTCCAGCGCCGCGCCGATGGCCGCCAGCCGCGGGTCGGGGATGCCGGTGTCCAGCTTCTTGGCCGCGACGCCGCCCAGCAGCGCCCCCAGCGCGGCCGAGCTGAAAACCCCGCGCTTCCGGCTGAGCAGGCCGACCAGCCCGCCGGCCAGCGCGCCGGCCGCCGCGCCCTGCTTGCCGCCCAGGTCGGCCGTCTCGCGGATGGTCAGTTCGCCGTCGGCGTCCTTCCCTACGTAGGCCGCCGCCGGCAGCGCGGCGCGGCGACCCTGGAATTCGGCCAGCAGCCGGTTAACGGCCGCGGCGGCGGAGTTTTCGTCAGTGAAGGTGGCGATGACGAGTTGGAAGCCGGTTTGTTCACTCATGGGTTTGTCTCCTTGGCGACAAGTATAGCCGATCATGCCCCCGGTGCATCGCACTTTCTGAAGTGCGTTGCACCTTCTTACGTGCCGGGTGGGAAAGTGCGACGCATCCAAGAAGGTGCGACGCACTGGGATGGGCGTGGCGATAAATGAGCAATTACCCACCTGCTTGACACGCGGCCGCGCCGCCTGTTATACTGCTCCCCGGCGTCGTGGCCAGAGTGTCGGGCGCAATCACATAACGTAGACTTATTAACATCGGCTGGGAGTGCGACTTGGCTCGGTGAAGTCCAAGGAGTATTCCCAGTGAAGTTTCAAGACTTTAATCTCGACGCGCGTATCGAGTCCGGCATCCGCGATGCCGGTTACGCGACGCCGACCCCCATCCAGGAACAAGGTATCCCTGTCGTGCTGCAAGGGCGCGACATGTTCGGTTTGGCCCAGACGGGCACGGGCAAGACCGCGGCGTTTATGCTGCCCATCTTGCAGCGTCTGACCCAGGGGCCATTGCGCCGCACGCGGGTGCTCATCATCGCCCCGACGCGCGAGCTGGCCGAGCAGATCCACCAGTCGGCCAACGTTCTGGGCCGCCACACCAAGGTTCGCAGTGCCGCCATTTATGGCGGGGTGGGCAAGGGCCCGCAGCTCTCCGCCCTGCAACGGGGCACGGAGATCATCGTCGCCTGCCCCGGCCGCCTGCTCGACCACATCCACGCCGGTGACGTTGACCTCAGCCACATCGAAGTGCTGGTACTCGACGAAGCCGACCGGATGCTCGACATGGGCTTCCTGCCCGACATTCGCCGCATCCTGAAGCACGTGCCGCCCAAGCGCCAGACGATGCTCTTCTCGGCCACCATGCCGCCCGACATCCGCTCGCTGGCCGACAGTATCCTGACCGATCCGGCCACGGTGCAGGTGGACATCATCGCCCCGGCCAAGACCGTCTCCCACGCCCTCTACCCCGTGCCGGAGACGCTGAAAGGCAAGCTGCTCCACGCCCTGCTGGAGCAGACGGCCACGTCGCGCGTGCTCGTCTTCACCCGAACCAAGCACCGCGCCAAGCGGCTGGCCCAGGACCTGGAGAAGCGTGGCTACCGCGTGGCCGCCCTGCAAGGCAACCTGTCGCAGAACCGGCGGCAAGAGGCGATGGACGGCTTCCGCGGTGGCAAGTACGACATCCTGGTGGCGACCGACATCGCCGCCCGCGGCATCGACGTCAGCCTGATCTCGCACGTGATCAACTACGACATGCCCGATACGGTTGACGCCTACACCCATCGCATCGGCCGCACCGGTCGCGCCGAGGCCCTGGGCGAGGCGGTCACCTTCGCCGTGCAGGATGACGAACCGATGGTGCGCGACATCGAGCGCGTGCTGGGCAAGCCGATTGAGCGGCGGCGGCTGGAAGGTTTCGACTACGGCAGCTTCGCCCCGGAGAACCAGCAGCCCGCGCCTAAGAAGAGCGTCTATCGTTCGCGCGGCTTCCACAGCCAGGCCCGCGGCGGTCTCCCCGCCCAGTCCCGCCGCTAAAGGGTCGTTTAGCAGATTAAGAGTAAAGAGGCTCAGGCAAAGTGCGTCCTTGGCGCACTTTGCCTGAGCCTCTTGAAATTCTGCCGTGCTGCGGATCAACCCTTCTGGATGAGTAATCCGTGGGCGGCTTTTTTGCCGCCGGCTTTTGCGCTATACTCCCGGCGACTGAAAGCCCAACTAACCGGAGGCGCGTTTGAGAGGCAAGATCGGTTTGTGGCCGACAGGGTTGCAGGTGCTGCTGCTGGTCGGTTTGATGTTCGTCGTTGCGCGCGCGCGAGCCGACGGCGCGCCCGCTCCCAGCCTGTGGCTCAGCCCACTTGAGATCCACTTTGGCTCCGTGCCCATTGGCGGGCAGACGCAGCGCGCCGTCGACGTGCGCAACCTGGGCAACGCTCCGCTGCGCATTGATGGCGGCAACGTTGCCCCACCCTTCAGGATCGATCTCGACACGTGCGCCGGCGAAGTGGCCGGCGGCGCGTCGTGCCGGATTGTCTTCACCTTTGCCCCGCGCGATGCCGGCGACTATGAGGATACGTCGAACGGCGCGAGCAACGCCGGGCCGTGGGGCGTCACGCTGCGCGGCCGCGCCGCCGCGCCGGAGATTCAGGTCAGCCCGCTGTCGCTCGACTTCGGCCGCGGCCCCGTGGACGGCGATTACCCGGCCCAGGTCGTCACCGTCACCAACATCGGCGGCGTGCCCGTCGCTGTCTCTTATACACATCTCCGAGCCCACGAGACCGTACTAGATCTCGTATGCCGTCTTCTGCTTGAAAAAAAAAAAAAAACAAGCTCACGCAACCAGGCAGTCATGCATCATGCACCAACGACATCATACGTACCACAACACACAGTATGAGCTAATGACCTAC
>CALLZA010000825.1 GCA_937858165.1 uncultured Ardenticatenia bacterium | reverse complement strand
CATGACTGTTGTTTGTTTCATGACTGATAACATGTGTAGTAGGTGGTGTGGTGTTTGTTTTTCAAGCAGAAGACGGCATACGAGATCTAGTACGGTCTCGTGGGCTCGGAGATGTGTATAAGAGACAGGTCTGGCCCTTCCCGGAGGCCAACCCGGGCGGCGACCCGCCCTCGGCCCTCTCCCACGGCGGCGACTGGCTGGGCGCGAAAAGCATGATGCTCCTCATCCCGGAGCGCGACCTGGGCATCTTCACCGTCATGTCCGGCGGCGACGACGCCAGCGACCCCGCTTTCGACAACGTCATCTTCAACGTCGCGCTGCTGGCGCTGGGCCTGGAACCCTCGCTGCCGGAACCACAAGTCACCGGGCTGGACGCCTGGTGGCGCTGGATCGGCGTGGGGCTGATTCTGTACCTGCTGGCCGCGGCCGTGTGGGCTGTCCGGCGGCTGCGCGGCCAGCCCCTCTCCCGCCGCGCCGTCTGGGCTTTTGTGGCCCTGGCGGTGATTGACGTGGCCCTGACGCTCTACTTCCTGCTCGTCCAGTTGCCGGCGAACCTGACGACAGTACCGTTGATGCTGCGCTTCGGCCCGGATTTGGGGCTGATGTTAGTGATCGTCCTGCTTCTCACGGTTGTCTGGGGCACGAGTCGCTCGCTATGGGCCGTCCGTCGCTGGCGGGCCGCCGGCAACCTTTAGCCGCTCCAGGCGGCAGATTCCTGGCACGTGCCATATCGAAACCATGACCCGCCCGGAAATCGTTCTGATCGGCCCGCCGTTCGCGGGCAAGACCACCATCGGCGGCCTCCTGGCGCGCGAGCTGGGCATCCCGCAGGTGTCACTGGACGATGTGCGCTGGGACTATTACCGCGAGATCGGCTACCGCGACGAACTGGCGCGGGAGTTGCGCCAGAAAGGCGGCTTCCTGTCACTGGTGGCCTACTGGAGCCAGTTCAATGCCCACGCCATCGAACGGGTTCTGGCCGACCATACCGGCTGCGTGTTCGATCTTGGCGCGGGGCCGATCGTGTTTGAGAGCGACCCGCTGCGCGAGCGCATTCGGCAGGCGTTGGCCCCGTTCGACCACGTGGTGCGGCTGCTGCCCTCGCCCGATCCGAATGAATCGATCCGGGTCTTACGGCAGCGCGGCCGCCACCTGCAAGGGACCAACGCCCAGGGGTTCGACTGGAGCGCCTTCTTCGTGAATCACGACGACAACCGCCGGCTGGCCACACTGGACGTGCACACCGACGGCGCCTCCCCGGCGGAGACATGCGCCGCGATCATCGCCCGCACAGCGGCAAGGCAATGGCTTCGCGACCAATGAACGCCGTCGAGACCACCCCAAAGCGCTCGCCAGTCGCACGCACCAGCTGGCTCGCGCGACTGGCGCTGGCACTTTGGGCGGCCGCCGCCCTGGCCTACCTGGCCGTCTTCGCCCTCGATCTGTGGGTGAGCTTCGGCCTGCTGGCCACGCCCTGCGCCGGGCCGGAGTGCCACTACCAGGCCATCACGGCGACCGAGGCGGCCGTCCTGACCGGGTGGGGCTTGTCTGTGCCCGCCTACGCGCTCACCATGCTGGGCGTCTCCGTCCTGCCGGTGCTGGCGTTCACGGCGTTGGGGCTGGTCATGCTGGCCCGCCTTTACCCCCAGCCGCGTAGCTACCTCTACGCCCTCATGCCGATCACGATGCCCGTCATCGCTATCACCAACTTCAACGTGCTCGCCGGCGCCTATCCACGCCTGACCGTCCCCCTCCAATTGATGGTGGTCTTGGGCCATCTGCTGCTCGTGACCTTCGCCCTGATATCGCCGCGCGGCCGCTTCGAGCCACGCTGGACGGCCGTCCTGCCCGTTGTCGCCGCGGCCGCCGGCGTCTACTCGACCTTCTTGGCCGATCGCTTCACGTTGCCGGTCGCGCAACCTTACGTGATCCTGCTTCTGGTCATCTCCGTCATCATCCTCTACCGCTACCGCCGTCTGTTCAACGACACCGAGCGCCGGCAGACCAAATGGGTCGTCCTGGGCCTGCTAATCTTCTTCGCTGGCGTGCCCCTCTGGACCTACACCTTCGAGATCGCCACGCCGGCCGCCGGGCGAGACACGCTGGTGACTTTGCTCGGCGGCTGGACGCTGCTCATGCTTATCACGCTCGTCCTGCCGGCGGCTATCTTTATCGCCATCTTCCGCCACCAGTTGTGGGACATCGACCTGATCATCAACCGGACACTGGTCTACGGCGGCCTGAGCGCCGGCATCGTCGCCGTCTACGCGCTGTTCGTGGGCGGGATGGGCGTGCTCCTCCACGCTCAGAGCAGCTTTCTCCTGTCTTTGTTTGCTACTGGCCTCATCGCCATCCTCTTCCAGCCCGTGCGCGACCGCCTGCAACGCGCCGTCAACCGGCTCATGTTCGGTGAGCGCGACGACCCCTACGCCGTCCTCTCCAACCTCGGCCGCCGTCTCCAGGAGACGACCATCCCCGACCAAACCCTGGCCGCGATTGCCGCCGCCATCACGCAGTCGCTCAAGCTGCCCTACGCGGCCATCGAGGTAGAGACGGACGAAGGGGAACACCGCACCCTGGCCGCCGACGGGCAGCGTCCGCCCCAGGTGGAGGCGTGGCCGCTGCGCTATCAAGGGCAGGTCATCGGCCGGCTGCTTGTGGCCCCGCGCTCGCCCGGCGAGTCGTTCACCGGGCGCGAGCGGCAGCTTCTGGGCGACATCGCCTCACAGGCCGGAGCCGCTACCTACGCCGCCCGGCTGACAACCGCCCTGCAACGCTCACGCGAGAGGCTGGTGCTGGCCCGTGAAGAGGAGCCACGCCGCATCCGGCGCGAACTGCCCGACGATCGACACGGTCCTCCGCCTCTTCAACTCGGCTGAGTGGTTTAAATAATACCGATAATTTTTCTTTCTCAATTCCTTTTCCATGATCAGTAATACGAAGTTCTGCAGTATTGCCGCTCGAGAGCGCAGACACTTCGGTAGGCTTTGTACTCTTTCCGTGAGTAACCGCATTATCAACCAACGAAGCAACAACCCGTTTGAGCAGATGAGTCGGCTGGTGTATAGTCATTTTTTGCACTCCTTTCGTCAGCACCTTGTGACCACTGTATCTGGCTTCAGTTGCTGCAGATGCAACAACTGATTGAAGTGTTGCATCGACTGCCTCTTGGCGAATCTTACCCTTTTCTAGTTGACCTATCAGTACAAAATCTTCAGAGGTTGTCTAAAATCGCTTGAGTCCCAGCCACTAATGTCTTGATTAAATGAACTGGCTTTTCTGAACATTCTTCGCATCTGCGTAACCTTACTAACATCCCAGTTATCTAGGGGTTGGTTGAAAGACGTTGCATTGTCAAATATAGAC
>CALLZA010000824.1 GCA_937858165.1 uncultured Ardenticatenia bacterium | reverse complement strand
CGCCCCGCCCCGCCGGGGCGGGGGCGGGTCGGGGGGCGGGAGCGTGGCGGCGCGACGGTCACGCCCACGTCCAACACGGGCAAACCTATCACGGGCCAGGCCCCCCGCCTGCCCGACGACGGCGGGGCCGGCCCCGACCACAGCGGCGGCATCGCCGTGCTGCGCGACGGGCTGCCGCCGCGGCCGACGCTGGCCGCCGTGGGGGTCAGCGCCCCGGCCGTCGTAAACAGCGCCAGTCAAACGGTGCGCGTCGGCGGGCCGGTCGGCCGCCCGGTGACGGTGCTGGTCATCGAGAGTGGGCTGTTCCTGGCCGGCATCCCCAACGGCGGCTTCGATATAGACCCATTCGAGGCCAACAACGCCCTGACCACGCGCGAGTACCAGGCCATCGTCGGCCCCGACGGCTTCGTCGACGTGCCCATCACCCTGACCAGGAGCGCGCCGGAGGGGGGAATCCACCTCATCGGCGCTGTCTTCGACGACCACTACGGACTGAAGGGGCTGGTGGCCGGGCCGCTGGTGCTGGAGCTGGAGTAAGGGTCGGCCGACCTCTGAGGTCGGCGTCCTTCGGTCGCTTGAGGCCTCTGTGGTGTATCGTGATAGAATTCACAGGTAGAGTACACCCTGCCGGACGGCTGTCGGGAGCAAAGGCCGGCCGGCCTTGTAAGGAGCAACAATCATGATACCGCCATTGAACCATCGCGCGCGCTGGCTGTGGCTGGCGCTGCCACTGCTGGCCCTGGTCATCGTGCTGGCCGCGTCCGGCGCGGGCGCGTCGGACGACGCCACGCCGTCGAAGATCTACATGCCTCTGGTGCGCGTAGAGCCGTTGCCGCCGCAGTTCGACTTCACCGCTCTGGTCGACCTGGGCGATTTGACCATCACCGACATCGCCAACGCCGGGGATGAGCGGCTGTTCGTCGCCACGCGCGAGGGGGTCGTCCACATCGTCTACCCCAACGGCAGCGTGGCCCCGGAGCCGTTCATGGACGTGCGCCATCTGGTGCAACTGGGGGCTGATGGCAACGAAAACGACTTCGAGCAGGGCTTTCTGGGGCTGGTCTTTCACCCCGACTATCCGACCAATCCGTATATCTACTTCGCCCATACCACGCCGCGCACGATGACCGTCACCCGCGTGGCCGTCAGCCCCACCAACCCCAACAAGGTCAACAACCAGACGCTGCAGCCGCTGCTGTTCGAGCGCAAGCCGGACAAGGACGAGAACGGTACGCCGAGCGCCGTCCACAACGCCGGCGACCTGACCTTTGGGCCCGATGGCTACCTCTACATCCCTATCGGCGACGGCGGGCCGGACCCGTATGACCCGTGGGGCGTGCCCGGCGACCCCAACAACCACGCCCAGCGGCGCGACACACTGTTCGGCTCCATCCTGCGTATCGACGTGAACCCGACGCGCGGCATCGCCGCCGACTGCGGCATCAGCGGCCGCTACTCCATCCCGCGCGATAATCCGTGGCTGGGCGACGACGGCTGCGACGAGTTGTGGGCCAAGGGGCTACGCAACCCGTGGCGCATCGCCATCGACCCACTGAACGGCGACATGTATATGGGGGACGTGGGCGAGTGGCAGCGCGAAGAGGTCAACTACTGGCCGGGCACGGCCGGCGGTGGGGCCAACTTCGGCTGGCACTGCTACGAAGGCACGTTCAACTACGCCGCCTTCCACAACCCGACGTTCCCGCAGGTGTTCCGTTCGTGTACGCCGGGCTTGCAGTTCACCGCTCCGGTCCACGAGTATTCCCACAGTCGGGGCGGCTGTTCCGTCATCGGCGGTCCGATCTACCGCGGCAACCGGTATCCGACCCTCTACGGCCGCTACGTCTTCGCCGACTGGTGCACCGGCGAGGTGTGGACGATGGTGCGCCAGGGCAGCCAGTGGCAGGTCGATCCGGCGGGCGACACCGTCCTGCAAATCAGCACCTTCGGCGAAGACAACAGCGGCGGCATCTACGCCGGGGTCTTCATGGACGGCACGATCTATAAGGTGTCGGTGCGCTAGTATGATTGAGAC
>CALLZA010000823.1 GCA_937858165.1 uncultured Ardenticatenia bacterium | reverse complement strand
TTATTCGCCGCTTTCTAGTTTGGTTTGCGGTTGTTACTATGCATTTTCTCTGCTGGCATATTGCGTTTATATTTTTTTTTGTCGCATGAGACGGTGTATGAGATCTTGTGTGGTTTTTTTTTTTTCAAGCAGAAGACGGCATACGAGAGCTAGTACGGTCTCGTGGGCTCGGAGATGTGTATAAGAGACAGGGCCCAACCTGCGCGACTTCTTCTTCGGTCGCGCCCTGGGCTTCGCCTTGCTGCTGGTGTTGCTGGGCGGCTTCGGCCTGTGGCGGCTGTGGCAGCAGACCAACGACCTGCGAGCGCAAGTCGCTACGCTGCAAGCGCAGGCTATCGCCTTGCAGAGCGACGTAGATCGGCTGCAGACCACCAACGATGTCCTCTGGGCCGAGTTGGCCGCCCGCGACGAAACGCTGGCCCAGTTCCGCCAGCCGGGCGCGGTGACAGTAGCCATCGGCGACGCCACGGGCGAGCACCCCGCGGCTGTCGGCACACTGACGATCTTGCCCGACGGCGACGAGGTGACCCTGTCAGTCGCTAACCTGCCACCACCACCGGCTGACAGCACCTATCAGGCGTGGCTCATCGTCGGCGGCGCGGCGGTCAGCGCCGGGACGTTCGCCGTCGATACCGCCGGGCAGGGCCGCCATCTCATCACCAACGCCGCGCCGGGGACGTTCGAGGCCGTCGGCGTCTCGCTGGAGCCATCGGGTGGTAGCGATCAGCCCACCCCCGGCAGCATCATCCTCCTCGGCAGCCTCGACTCCTAACTTTCACGTAGAAGAAACAACTGTCGATTGCCCAGAGGGGCACGGAGAAAGCGACTTTCTCCGTGCCCCTCTGTGTTTCTCTTTTCCCCACTTTCCAAAATCCACAAATGCAACCGCGTGCCCCCTGCGTACATTGAGCAGCGGGAAATGCCGGTCGCCCCGGCCACCGGCACCGAATCGGACAACCCAAGTGGTGCGGCGCGTCGCCGCGGGAGAGTGACATCGAATCGAACGCAGAAGACCAACCCAATTCAGACCCGTTTGCCAACTCAATTTGACACGCTTGAAGGAGAAACCTGAGATGAAAAAGATCCGCACACTCGTCGTCATGACCATCGCCGCGCTGTCGATGGTGCTGGGGCTGGCCGCGCTGGGCGCCGGCGCGGCCGACCACCTGGACGCGCCCCTTGTCCAGACCGACGGTCGCCTGGACATCAACGACGTCTACACCTTCGCCCACGGCGAGCACACCGTCCTGGCGATGACCGTCAATCCGGCCGCCGGCGTCCTCAGCCCCACGACGCTGCGCTCTAACCCCGGCTCGCGCTACGAGATGCTCATCGACAACGACGGTGACCTCAAAGCCGACATCGCCTACATCATCCGCCCGGAGAAAGTTCGCGCCAACGGCCAGCAAAAGCTCAACCTGTACCGGAAAGACATGGAAACCGGCAAGCAGCGACGCATCGCCGCCGGCATGAGCGACACCAACCTGAGCATCAAGACCGGTGGCTGGTTCTACGCCGGCCTGCGCGATGACCCGTTCTTCTTCGACCTGCAAGCGTTCCGCGACCAGGTCGGCGGCGCGGGCGGCTCGCGCACCTTCTGCGACGCCGACGCGGTCGACTTCTTCGCCGGGCTGAACGCCACGGCCATCGTCATCGAAGTGCCTTCTGATCAGTTGACGGACGGCAGCGACACCATCAACGTCTGGGCCCGCACCTCGATGAGGGGCGGCCAGCCGTTCGACCGCATGGGCAAGCCGGCGTTGAATACCGTCTTCATCGACTCGGCCAACAAGGATGCCTACAACAGCACCACCCCGGCCAATGATCTGTCCGCCTGGGGCGACCGCTTCGCCGACGTCCTGATGCTCTTCGGCGGCTACGACCAGGCGACGGCCGACACCATCACGGGCCTTCTGCTGCCGGATGTCCTGGCGCTCAACCCCGCCTCCAGCGACGGCTTTGTCGGCACGCTCAACGGCCGGCAGCTGGCCGAGGACGTCATCGACTTCGAGTTGACCGTCGTCACCAACGGCGGCATCCCCGGCGACTGCATCGACAGCAATGACAAGATGTTCATGAGCGACTTCCCGTATATGGCCGACCCGCACTAAGCTGACCTGACGCGACGCTCCGTGCCCTTCCCGCACGGCCGGCCGTTCCGCCCTCGGGTGGAACGGCCGGCCACGATTCGGTGACGAGGAATCCATGACCAAAGTCTCAGCCCCCGACCGCAGACTCGCCTTGCTCCTGATGTTCACGGCCCTGATCGCTGTCTCTTATACACATCTGACGCTGCCGTCGAGCGATCTAGTGTAGAACTCGGTGGTCGCCCGTTCATTAAAAAAAAAAAAAATATACAACACCATGAAGAGAAACTTATGCAACAGCAGAAAAAACAGA
>CALLZA010000822.1 GCA_937858165.1 uncultured Ardenticatenia bacterium | reverse complement strand
TATTCTTCACCCTTACTCTCTTTTTTTCCCCACCTGTCTTTTCTGCTTGCTCACCTCGTCCCCTCGTTATTTGTTGTTTTTTTTTTTTAATTATTCGGCGCCCCCCGAGATCTCCACTAGACCGCTCGTCGGCAGCGTCAGATGTGTATAAGAGACAGACCTTAACCGGATCGGGGGCCGGCCCCTCCCCATAATTACCTAAAACAGCGACTTTTATCCGCAGCCTCAGAATACGCCATCGCGCCCCTGTTTGTAAATTGGGCGATGCCGCCATTCCCTTTGTCGCGTTTCCCCCATGAACCGCGCCCCATCAAATTGGGGATTCGCCCAATTTACCCCACCCCCGTCGGGCCTTATACTGCTGATAGTCTCTTTGAGAGTTGCTCATTCCATTGGACATCCGCTCGGCCGCCCTTGCGGCCGCGGAGGAGGACAAGTAAGCAAATGCACACCCGAGTCTCCAAGCTGATCGCCGGTAGCGCGCTGGCCGTCGCGCTGTTGGCGGTGGTCTTGGCACTCCTCGTCGTACCCACCGCCAACGCCGCGCCCCTCAGGCAGGACGCGACGCCGGTGCCCAACGCCGAAGATTGCACAGGCTGCCATGAAGGCTTGCGTGGCTACTGGGAACAGAGCGCCCACGGGTATGCCCTCGTCGATCCGACCTTTCAGAAGGCTTGGATGGAAGCGGGCAGCCCCGACGAGTGTCTGGCCTGTCACACGACCGGCTTCAACCCTGAAACGGGTGAGTTCAAGGAAGGCGGCGTCGGCTGCCTCGCCTGCCACTCCCCGGTTCCCAGCAACCACCCCGAAACCTACATGCCCACCGACGTCTCCTCGCGTCTGTGCGGCACCTGCCACGTCGACACGTTCAACGAGTGGGAGATCAGCGAGCACGGCGAACAGGGCATGACCTGCAACCAGTGCCACAACCCCCACACCGCCCAGCTCAAGGTCGGCCACTCGCAGGAGTTATGCAATAGCTGCCATAACACCGAGGGCCACTACTACACCTTCACCGGCCACGCCAAAGAGGGGCTGCTCTGCACCGACTGCCACTTGCGCGTCTCCGATTCGCCCGACGCCGGCACGATGGGCCACGGGTCGCGCAGCCACAGCTTCAAGGTTGACCTGGAGTCGTGCAACGACTGCCACCTGGGCGACATGCACGCCGACGAAGACTCGGCCATGCCCTCCACCGCCGTTGCCACGGCCGAAGAGAGCGATGTGGCCTGTTACCCGGTGGACACGACCGAGCTGCCAGTCGCCAACTTCGTGCCGGCGCGCGAAGAGGTGACGCCCTTCGTCAGCACCACGCCCAGCGGCCCCGGCCCCCTGGTCTACATCCTGCCCATCGGCTTCGGCCTGGTGTTCGGCACGCTGCTAGGCCCGTGGATCGAACGTCTGCGCAACCGCAAACAGGGAGACGAGTAACAGAGATGTCGTCCATCGACCGCCGCGATTTCCTGAAGTTGGGCCTGGCGGCCACGGCCACCGCCGCTGTCGGCATCGGCATGAGCCGCATCCCGCTGCCGATGGCCGCCGCGCCGACCACCGACGAGCCGCCCATCCGCGCCGACGAGCCGGCCACGTTTGAGCGGGGCGACCACAATCAGCCCTCGCCCCACCACTGGGTCATGGTCATCGACCAGTCCAAGTGTGTCGGCTGCGACCTGTGTCTGGCTGCCTGCCACGCCTACAACGATACGCCGCCCACTATCTCCTGGTCGCGCGTCGAAGAGGTGGAGCCGACGGCCGACGGCCGCCGTGTCTTCCGCCCTACGCCGTGCATGCACTGCGAAGACGCGCCGTGCGTTGAGATCTGCCCCGTCGGCGCGACCTACCACCGCTACGACGGCCTGGTGATGATGGACTACGAGCGCTGCATCGGCTGCCGCTACTGCCAGCTATCGTGCCCCTACGGCGTGCGCCACTTCAACTGGGAAGCGTTCACCGGCCCCAACCCCGACGTGCCCGCCGCCGGCCACCCTGAAGTGCCCCGCCGGCCGCGCGGCGTGGTCGAGAAGTGCTCCTTCTGCGTCCAGCGCATCGACCGCGGCCTGGCCATTGGTCTGACGCCGGGCCACGACCCCGACGCCACGCCGGCCTGCGTTGTCGCCTGCACCTATGGCGCGCGCCTCTTCGGCGACCTGAACGACCCTGAATCGACGGTCAGCATCGCCCTGCGCCAGCGCCCCGACGCCTACCGGCTGAAGGAAGAGCTGGGCACCGGGCCGCGCGTCTACTATCTGCCGGCCGAGCCGGCCCTGGAGGAAAGCGCCTTATGACGCTCGTTCGTCGCGCCGCCACCTTCGTTCGTCAGTCCGCTCTGCCTGCCCTGCGCGAGCCGATCTACCAGTGGATGCTCTTCCTGGCCGGCCTTATGGCCGTCGGCGTGGGCGCTGCGCTGGTCGTCTTCGTCAAGGGGCTGGGGATAACCAACCTCACCGACCTCGTGCCCTGGGGATTGTGGATCTCCGTCGACCTGTCGGCCATCGCCCTGGCTGCCGGCGCCTTCAGCATCTCGGCCATCGCCTACCTGGCACGGCGCAAGGAGTTGCAGCCGGTGGCCAAGACGGCCGTCTACGTCGGCTTCGTCGGCTATAGCATCGCCATGATGATGCTGCTGCTCGACATCGGCCGCCCCGACCGGTTTTGGCACGGCTTCGTCTTCTGGAACATCCACTCGCCACTGTGGGAAGTGACGATGTGCGTCGGCCTCTACTTCAGCGTGCTGATGCTCGAAGTCGCGCCCATCATCGGCCACTGGCATCCGGTGGAGCAGCGCTTCCCGTCCATCTCCCACCGGCTGGGTTCGCTCCACAAGCTAACGCCCTATCTGGCCCTGGTCGGTCTGTGCCTCTCCACGCTGCACCAGTCGTCCCTGGGGCTGACCTATGGCAAGCTCGTCGCCCGGCCCATCTGGTACCGGCCGTGGCCGATGGCTATCTCCTTCTACCTCTCGGCCATCGTCGGCGGCATGGCTCTGGTGACGTTCATCTCCCTCGTTGCCGGCAACCTCTCGCCACGGGCACGCATTAACAAGGTCGTCCTCGACAAGCTGGCCTACACCGTCGGCTGGGCGGTGCTGTTCCTGCTCGTCCTGCGCTGGTGGGATTTGATGTCGATGCCGGTGGACTATGAGCCGGCCAAGTCAGAAGCGCTCTACATCCTGACGCGCGGTCGGTTGGCCTTCAACTTCTGGGGGCTGGAGATCGTGCTGGGGATGGTGCTCCCGGCAGTGCTGCTTCTGGTCGCCCACTTCCGGCGCATCGAGCGCGTGCGCATCCTGGCGTTGGCCCTGGTGGCCATTGGCGTCGTCGCCTATCGCTGGGACACCAATCTCGTCGGACAGCTGGTCGTCTTCGGGCAGGTGCCCGGCAGCGACGTACCACTGTTCACCAACTATACGCCATCACTTGTTGAGATCCTGACAGCAGCCGGCGTGTTAGCCTACGGCCTGCTGGCGATCACGTTCGGCGTCCGGTATCTCAATGTGATTGACCATGGAGAAGTTGTGGAGGCGCCCGCCGAAGCATCTGTGCCCGCCGCCATGGTACCCTCCTCCTACCGTTGAGCAACTCAGGAAAAGGGTGGGCAAAAAAGCGCCGCGACGGGCAACCGCCGCGGCGCTTTTTGTATGGAAGAGCCTCACGCAAAGATCGCAAAGGGCGCCAAGGACGCCAAGTAGAATCCTCTTTTTGCGCTCTTTGCTCCTTTGCGATCTTTGCGTGAGGTTCTTCTCCCTTATCAGCTATAATGACAACAATGTTCACACTGGAAGAACTACTCGATCGACTCGACACCGCGCGCGAACGGACGCTGATGGCCCTGGAGATGCTGCCCGACGAGGCGCTCGTCCAGCCGGGGGCCATCGGCCGCTGGTCCATCGCCGACCTGCTCAGCATTCTGACCGCCTGGGACGCCGAAGTCGTTACCGGCCTGATGCAGTTGCAGGGCGGCAAGACGCCGGAGCGGCTGCTGGCCGCGCTGCGCCAGCCCGACATCTACAACGCCCAGCGCCATCAAGATGCTCAGGGGCGCGATCTAGACGTCATCTTCGACGACTTCCAATCGTCGCGGCTACACCTGGAGGAGTGGCTCAGCGGCCTCTCCGAGCGGGCGCTGAGCGACCCGCGCCACTATAAGGCGTTGGGCGGCGAGCCGCTGGCCCGCCTCATCGTCCGCGCCACGGCCGACCACGAGGCGCGCTACCTGCCCTTCCTGACGGGTTTCGCCCAACGCTGGGAAGCTACGCAGGAAGAGGCAACAGACGAGATAGACGAGACGAGTTCAGAGGAGTTGGGTGAGGTGATCCCTCTCGGCCAGATCGACATCCTGAGCTTGCCGGCAGCCAATGGCGACAGCGCCGCCCTCGCCTTCCCGGAGGATGATGACGATGATTTTGAATGAACCCACGCCGGAGCTCTCTCCGGCCGAAGTGTATCAAGCCGCCCATGAGGCGGCCGTGGTGGTTGATCTCAGCGCCCGGGGGCTGATCGAGTTAAAAGGGCGTTCGCGCCTCGAACTGATCGATCGCATGTCTACCCAGGCGGTTAAGGAGCTGGCGGAGTGGCAGGGCGCAGCCACGGTCCTGACAACCGACATTGGCCGCATCATCGACCGGGTTGTGCTCTATGCCTCCGACGACCGCGTCCTCATGCTCACTGGCGAAGGACACGCCGACGCGCTCGTCAAATACCTGCGGCGCAACATCTTTTATAACGACGACCTCCAGGTGACCTGGCTGGGTGGCTTGCTGCTGCTGGGTGTCTATGGCCCGCGAGCCGGAGAAATGCTGGCCGAGGTTGGGCTGGAAACGGAGGCGTTGCCGCTTCATCACTGGCGCGTCAGTTCGATCCCGATCATCAATGCCCAGTTGGCGCCGATTGACCCCGGCGGCGGCCTCCCCCGGGCGCAAAAGATCGAAGCCTTTGAGTTGTTCTGCATGATCTTCCGCGCCGATCCCATTGCTGGCGATGGCTATTATCTGCTCATCGAGCCAAAAAACGCCGCGCAATTGTTGACGCTCCTGTCCATCAGTGGCTTTACGCCGATTGACGAAGAGACCTACGATTACCTGCGCATCGAGGCCGGCCGCCCGCGCTTCGGCCGTGAGCTGACGCTCGACTACATCCCGCTGGAAGCCGGGCTATGGGACGATGTTTCGTTCAGCAAAGCCTGCTACACCTGTCTCTTATACACATCTCCGAGCCCACGAGACCGTACTAGATCTCGTATGCCGTCTTCTGCTTGAAAAAAAAAAACACTACACATCTACCATAATTCCCTCGTATGCTACAGACATAATCCATCAACAATCTGAATATTGTATAGCAATGTATG
>CALLZA010000821.1 GCA_937858165.1 uncultured Ardenticatenia bacterium | reverse complement strand
TCAGTGGTTGTGTCCCGACTCTAAGAGTAGCTAGCTGTGTTGACATTGTTGACGCTTTAGCTCACCCACTTGTCAATCTGGGACTGGTCACTCTTCAAACTCTAGGTCTTGCGATCCACCTGCTTAAGCTTCTCCTCTTTTTTTTTTTTTCAAGCAGAAGACGGCATACGAGATCTAGTACGGTCTCGTGGGCTCGGAGATGTGTATAAGAGACAGGAGCAACTCAGTTGACATAAACATCTCTCTTGCCTGTGTTGATCCGTCCCTAATTATAGCCCCCTGTGATAGCGGACGATATAGGAGGAGCATCAGAATTGTAGCGCGAGTCTCCAGACTCGCGCCTCTGGCGTCGCCGTGCGCAAGTCTGGTGACGCGCGCTACAATGTAGCGGCCGACGACCAAACGCGCCCACTTCGTGCCGGCATCTCCACCACCTGGCCGCCGCGCAACGGCCGCCCCAGCGCCGCGCCGACCGCTTCCTCGTTCAGCGCCGGGCCAAAGTCGGCCGGCAACTGGAAGGTCGTTGCCCGCCGCGCGGCGTTGACGGCCACGACGACGCGCTCGTCGCCCAGACGGCGCTCATAGACGGCCAGGCGCGCCGCGGCGTGCAGCGGGCGGAACTCGCCGCGCCGCAGGGCCGCCAGCCGGTGGCGCAAGGCGCTCAGCCGCCGCACTTCGGCCAATAGGTCATGGTTCCACGACTCCGGCTCGTGCCAAGGGAACGCCTTGCGGCAGTAGGGGTCGCTGCGGCCGTTGACGCCGATCTCATCGCCGTAGTAGATGTTGGGCGCGCCGGGCGCGGTCATCTGGCACAGGAAGGCCAGGGCCGCCGTCTGCGGATCGTCGTTGGCCAGCGTCATCAGGCGCGGCGTGTCGTGGCTGCCCAGCATGGTCAATTGGGCAAAGGCGATCTCCGGCTGGTAGAGCTTGTTGATGATGTGGTCCAGTTCACGGTTGAAGCCGGCCCCTTCGAGCCGGGGAATCTGGCCGTAGCCCATCGTGCGCGTCTGTGTTTGATCCAGGTCGCGGCCGACCAGGAAGCCCAGCACGGCGCGGGTGAAGAGGTAGTTCATCTGCGCGTCGAATTGGTCCCCCTTCAGCCAGCGCGGCGCCGGCTTCCACAACTCGGCGACGATGTAGGCGTCGGGATTGACCGCCTTGCAGCGGCGGCGGAACTCGCGCCAGAACGCGTCGTCGTCGATCTCGTCGGGCACGTCCAGCCGCCAGCCGTCGATGCCCTGCTCCAGCCAGTGCGTCCCCACGTCCCACAGGAACTCGCGCACCGCCGGGTTGTCGGTGTTGAACTTAGGCAGCGAGGCGATATCCCACCACGCGGCGTAGTTGGGGTGTTCGCCGGGCGTGTAGGCGTTCAGCGGCCACTCGTTGACGTGGAACCAGTCGACGTAGGGGGATTCAGCACCGACTTCCAGCAAGTGGTGGAATTGGAACAGGCCGCGGCTGCAATGGTTGAAGACGCCGTCGAGCACCACGCGGATGCCGCGGGCGTGGGCGGCGTCGAGGAAGCGCTTGAAGCCGGCGTTGCCCCCCAGCAGCGGATCGACCTGGTAGTAGTCGTGGGCAATGTAGCGGTGGTTGGCGGCCGAGGCGAAGATGGGGTTCAGGTAGATGGCGTTGACGCCCAACTCGGCCAGGTAATCGAACCGTTGGATGATGCCGGCCAGGTTGCCGCCCTGGAAGCTGTGGGACGTGGGCGGGCTGCCCCACGCCTGGAACTGCACGCCCCGGCCCGCCGCGCCCGCGCTGTCGTCGTCGGCGTCACGGGCGAAGCGGTCAGGGAAGATCTGATAGAAGATGGCGTCTCGAACCCAATCGGGGGTTACTACATTCATCCTGTCACCTGTCTGTCGATGGTATAATGGCTCAGCTTAAACGTGATGATTAGACCTGATAAGTGGGCGGCCAACGTCTCTCCAGCGGAAATGAAGCTCCGGCCCACCCACCTGTCAGGTCTATAGCACGCTGTAGAGTTGTCCACTAATTTGACCACACAACAACGTCGCGGTCGATTGCGTGACCGTGGGTGAGTTGACCGTTATGGAAAAGACACAAGCCATGCGCGCCCTGGAGGGGAAGCGCATTCCCTACGAGGCACTAACCTATCCCGACGACATGCGCGACGCGCTGGAGATTGCCCTGCTGCTCAACCTGCCGCCGGCGGCCGTGTATAAGACGCTGGTCGTGCTGCCGCCGGAGCCGGGCAAGAAGCCGCTGCTGGTGATGATCCCGTCCGATGCGCAGCTCGACCTGAAGAAGCTGGCCGCGGCCGTCGGCGCGAAGAAGATCAGGATGGCCAGCCAGCGCGAGGCCGAAGAGCTGACCGGGCTGCAAGTCGGAGGCATTTCGGCCGTCACCTTGCTCAACAAGGGGTTCACCGTCTATATCGACCGCGCCGCCGTGCGGCTGGATCGCATCTGCGTCAGCGCCGGCAAGCGCGGGCTGCAACTGTGGCTGGCGGCGGCCGACTTGATCAAACTAACCGGAGCGCGGCCGATCGACGTCGCTTCAGACCTCTGAGGTTTGCCGCAAACCTCAGAGGTCTAGAAAGTCCGCCAAGTCGTCGCGTAGCTGGGCCAGCGATAGGTCGTGGATGTACATCATGTGCCCCGCCTCGTAGTGGGCCATGCTGACGTTGCCGCGCAGGCTCTCGTCCAACGCCAGGTGGTCGAACGTGTAACGCGTCGCCAGATAGGGCGTTGCCAGATCGTAGTAGCCGTTGGCGACGAAGACGCGCAGGTGGGGGTTCATGCTCATCGCCTGGCGTAGTGTCTCGCCGACGTTGACGTAGCTGTTCTGATGCTCGTCGAACGACCACGGGTGGACGCGGTCGCTGAGGATCTCGTAGGGCAGATCGCTCTCGAAGCGCAGTTCGCGCCGGATGTAGTCATTGAGCAGACCGGTATATGGCCCCTGGATGAGGGCGTAGCTAGGGTCGAACTCGTGGTACTCGCCGGCCGCGTCGCGGTCGATGCCGGTGTAGCGGCTGTCGAGCCGGCCGACCGTCCGACGCCGGTCGCGCAGTAACTCCTTGACGAAGCGGTGGATGTCGATGCGCAGGTTGGTGCGCTCGATGTAGTCGGCCGACAGCCCGGTGTAGCGCGCCAGACGCGCGGCGATGGCCGCCCGCTCCTCGGCCGGCAGCGCGTCGCCGCGCAGCAGCGCCAGGGCGTACTCATTCATGGTGAACGCCTCGACTTCGGCCAGCAGCGCCGGCAGGTCGCCCGGCGCGTCCGGCCCCAGGCGGCCGTGGTAGTGGGCCGTGGCCGCGTAGGTGGGCAGGAAGAGCAGGTAGGGCAGGTCGTTGCCCGGCGCAAAGCGGACGGTCATAAAGTTGAGCACGACGGAGACGAGCATGATGCCGTTCAGGTATAGCCCGTGGCGTTCCTGCAAGTAGCCCGACAGCCCGGCGGCGCGCGTCGTGCCATAGCTCTCGCCGATGAGATAGCGTGGCGAGGCCCAGCGATGGTTGCGCGAGACGTAGAGGCGGATGAAGTCGCCCACCGATTCGATGTCGGCCTTGAAGCCGTGGAACTGTTTGTCCGCCTCGCCCGGCACGGCGCGGCTGAAGCCGGTTGTCACCGGGTCGATGAAGACCAGGTCGGTCTTGTCCAGCAGGCTAAAGGCGTTGTCCACCAGGCGGTAGGGCGGGGGCACGGGGCGGCCGTCCTCCTCCAGCACCACCCGCCGCGGGCCGAGCAGCCCCAGGTGAAGCCAGACCGATGACGAACCGGGGCCGCCGTTGAACGAAAAGGTGATCGGCCGGGCGGCGGCATGGGTCGCTTCGTCCACGTCCGGCCCGCGGTCACGCGTATAGGCGACGAAGAAGATCGACGCCTTGGGCTTCTCGCCCTCCTTCTCGTCTTCGGCCTTCAGCACGAGGCGGCCGGCCGTGGCGGTATAGGCGATGGTCTCGCCGTTGATGACGATCGTGTGGGCTGTCTGTGACAGCACGTCCACCGGCGGTGGCGGCGGCGGGGTGGTCTTGCCTTCAGTCGCAGTGGGTTGGGCTTTGTCGTCGGACGGGGTCATGGGACGTTCTCCGGGGTGTGGAATGGTCGAATTCAAGCACAGGGGTAGCGATGAGGCAACCTAACGTCCCAGACCTGACAGGGGGCTGCCAACGTCTTATTCCTGCTGGAGAAGCGTTGGCGGCCCATCTGTCAGGTCTTTAACGGCCTAAACCGATATGCTGCTATAATCACTCCCCAGAGCTAAGTGATTAACGAGGGAGTAACCAGATGGCATCTGTCGTCACCAAGACGCGACTCGACAACGGGCTGACGGTCATCCTGAAGGAGATGCACCACGCCCCGGTCATCACCTTCATGGTCTGGTATCGTGTCGGCAGCCGCAACGAGATACCCGGCCGCACCGGCGTCTCACACTGGGTCGAGCACATGATGTTTAAGGGCACGCCCGACTTCCCCGGCGACGAACTCGACCGCATGATCTCGCGCGAGGGGGGGCACTGGAACGCCTTCACCTGGTTGGACTACACCGCCTACTATGAGACGATGCCCGCCGACCGCATCGACATCGGCCTGCGGCTGGAGGCTGACCGGATGCTCAACACCGAGATGCCGCTGGATGAGGTCGAATCGGAGCGCACCGTCATCTTGCAGGAGCGGGCCATGTACGCCAATGAACCGCGCTTCCTCATGGACGAGGAGTTGACCGCGGCCGCCTTTCGTGTCCATCCCTACCATCATGAGGTCATCGGCGACACGGCTGACCTGCAATCGATGACCCGCGACGACCTCTATGGCCACTACCGCCGCCACTACGTGCCCAACAACGCCATCGCCGTCGTCGTCGGCGACTTCGACACGGCGACCATGCTGGCCCGTGTCGCCGAGCTGTTCGGCCCCGCCGCCCCCGGCGAGCCGGCCGCGCCCATCCACCGCGCCGAGCCGCCGCAATTGGGCGAACGGCGCGTCGTCGTCGGCGGCCCCGGCGACACGGCCTATTTGACTTACGCTTTCCGCGCCCCGGCGGCCGATCATCCCGACTATCCGGCCATGACCCTGCTCAATGCCGCCTTCGCCGGCGGTAGCAGCCTGGGCATGTTCGCCGGCGGCGGCGCGAATCGTAGCTGTCTCTTATACACATCTCCGAGCCCACGAGACCGTACTAGATATCGTATGCCGTCTTCTGCTTGAAAAAAAAAAACAAACATCAACCACAGACACAGCGACACGAGAACCTCCGCCAAAGAATTGAACAAAGCTCGAACGACACCAACATCAACAACGCCAACCACAACGCCAGAAACTCAATAGAATACTAACAAAAGACAAACAACTCAAACAGAACAA
>CALLZA010000820.1 GCA_937858165.1 uncultured Ardenticatenia bacterium | reverse complement strand
CCCCAGACACGAGGAAGAGTGTGGCGAGCGACGTGCACATCAGTTCGCTGGTCAAGATGTCGGGGATGAAGTAGGTGCGCTCGTCTTGGGGCACGCGCTTGGCCGTGTCCTCGCCGATCTGCTCGCGGCCGGGGGGCAGCGAGATGCCGTAGAGGACGACCTTGTAGTAGTGGACGAAGAAGAAGATGCCGGCCAGCAGGGGCAGTAGCAGCACGTGGAGCAAGTACCAGCGCAGCAAGCCATTGGCCCCCAGCGCCGGGCCGCCCTGCAAGACGAGGAGGACGGTGTCGTTGACGAAGGCCGGGGCCGGGGCGGCCGCGCCACCGCTGATGAACACGGTCAACGCCCAGTAGGCCAACTGGTCCCACGGCAGCAGGTAGCCGCTAAAGCTCAGGAAGATGGTAAACACCAGCAGCAAGACGCCTGTGGCCCAGGTGAACTGGCGCGGCTTTTTATAGCTGCCGGTAATGAACGTTCTGAGCATGTGCATGGCGACCACCAGCACCATGACTTCTGCGCCCAGGCGGTGCATGTTGCGGAACAGTTGGCCCAACGGCACATTGCCCAGGATGTTCCACATGTTGCTATAGGCGACCAGCGGGCTGGGGGTGTAGAAGACCATCAGGACGAGGCCGGTGATCGTCTCCCAGACCAGCATGAACGTCGACAGCCAGCCCAGCCGGAAGGTGGGGTAGATGTTGGTGACGCCGGTGTGGTAGAAGCTGGGGCGAATGTGGAGCCAGAAGCCGTCGGCGTGCGGCCGCAAGCGGGGGTTGGGCCGACGCGGTTCGTCGCCGCGCAGCGCCGACCGCACGTCGTTGATGTTCATGCCGGCGGTGACGCGCTCGACCACCTCGTCGGCCTTGGTGACGACGGCCTGCTTGATCCCCATTTCGCGGACTTGTTCGACAAACGTAGCCATAACAACTCCTCAAATTAGTGACGAGTGACAAATTACGAGTTACGAGTGAAGAAGTGCGGAGCCTGCGGTTCTAAACTCATCACCCGTAACTTGATTAGGGGCAGTTGCCCAGGAATTCGCACAGCGGGACCTGATTCGTCGGCCCTTGCTTGCGGTTGCCGGTGTCCACGCGCAGGAAAGCGGTGCCCTCCGGCAGGGGCAGCGGGGCGAAGAAGTCATCGACCAGCTGCGCCTCGGCCAGCACGGTCGACTCGTCGTCGGCGATGGCCTGAATGAGGAAGCGATCAAGCGTCCGCGGCGCGGGCGTTTCGATGCGCCGGCCGTCGAGCCGGTACTTGGAGCCGTGGCAGGGGCACTCGAAGCGGTTGTTGGCCGGCGTCCATGAGTAGATGCAGCCCAGATGGGTGCAGACCTTGTAGATGGCGGCCACGCCCTGGATGGGGTTCGGCTCGTCCTCGGCCTGATACATAAGCTCGTTGGGCTGGGTGCTGTCCAGGTTGACCAGCCAGAAGCGGCCGCCGGCGAAGTTGATTGGCTGGTCGTTGACGGCCGGCAACTCGCCGATGTCAACGGTGAACGTGCCGCCGAACTCCCCTTCGCGGAAGCGGGGGATCAGAAACCACAGGAGCAGCCCCGCCCCCTGCAAGGATAGCAGGGCGATGGACGCGCCCCAGATGTAGTATAAGAACTCTCGCCGGCTGACGCCGGTGGACAATCCCCCGGTGTCGACTGTTGCCGCCTGACTCGCCATATGGCTATCCTCCTGCGTGTGGTGCTTGTTGTCCTTTCGTCTTCACGCCGGCGCGGTCGAGCGCCGCGCCATGACAAGTAGTTGTACTTTTTATCACAAAGCGGCCCTTCATTCAAATGATAGGGCCGATTGTGTGCTGCATGGGCGCTGAGGGACTCGAACCCCCGACTTCTTCGGTGTAAACGAAGCGCTCTAACCAACTGAGCTAAGCGCCCTTATATTGCACTCATCATTATAGCGAGACCTGACAGAAGCGACAATTAGCCAGATACGAGTGAAGAAGCGGTGTCTTCACTCGTATCTCGTCTTGCGTATCTCGTATATCGCCTAGATTCTAGGCAAAACGATCTGCTTCTGCCCCTGATACTTCCCTTTGCGGTCGGCATAGGAGACTTCGCACACCTCGTCCGATTCGAAGAAAATGACCTGGGCGATGCCCTCGTTGGCGTAGATGCGCGCCGGCAGGGGGGTGGTGTTGCTGATCTCCAGCGTCACGAACCCCTCCCACTCCGGCTCAAACGGCGTGACGTTGACGATCAGGCCACAGCGGGCGTAGGTGCTCTTGCCGACGCATAGGGTAATGACCTGGCGCGGAATGCGGAAGTACTCCACCGTCTGGGCCAGCACGAAGGAGTTGGGCGGGATCACGCACACGTCGCCACGGAAGTCGACGAATGACTTGGGGTTGAAGTGCTTCGGGTCGACGACGGCCGAGTGGACGTTGGTGAAGATCTTGAACTCGTCGCTGATGCGGATGTCGTAGCCGTAGGACGACAGGCCGTAGGAGATGACCCCCTCGCGCACCTGGCCGTCTACGAACGGCTCGATCATCCTATGCTCCTGCGCCATCCGGCGAATCCACGTATCGGACTTTACTGACATGGGTTGCTCCTTATAGAAAGAACATCCACAGATTTCACAGATTACGCAGATTCCTCAGCGGTAAACCTGCGTAATCTATGGATGCTTTCTCTATTGGTTGACGGCGGGAAGCATAAACGCAAAGGCCCGAAGGTGCAAAGGAGAGGGGCCAGGTCCCAGGAGCCGGGGGCCAGGGAAGAACGATCTCCCCCGGCCTGTGGAACCTGGAACCTGGCCCCTTTTGCCGCTGGGCGTGGGCTCTTCTTACTGAGCGACTTGCCGGACGAAGTGGGCCACCAGCGCGCCGTCGGCCGTGCGCAACTCCAACTCGTTGCCGCTGATCGACCAGGTGGCGGCGGTCGTTAGCGCGGTCAGGAACAGGGTCTCCTGCTCCATGACGTCCTCGCCGGGGCACATCTTGCGCGTCGTTGCCGCGGGCTGGATGGTCATGTTCTGGCCGTCCAGGGTGTAGCTGGTCATGAAGTTGTTGCAGCCGGCCGAGCCGTTGAGCTGGCCGTCTTCGGTAAAGGTGGCGGTGATGGTGCTATCGGCCACCAGCGAGACAACCGCCTCCTTGCCATTGTTATAGTTCGTGGCGCTCCACGTGCCGCCGGTCAGGCTGGCCGTCTCCGAAGCCTGGAAGGTAATGACCGGCGCGCCGTCGGCGTCGCTGATGGTCAGCGTGTCGCCCTCGATCTGCCACGCGGCCGCCGCGCCGAGCGCGGTCAGGAAGTGCGCTTCCTGCTCCATCACTTCCACCGGCTCACAAGCCATCATCGTCGAGCCGGCCTGGCCGATGATCAGGTTGCCGCCGTCGATGGTGTAGCTGGCGAAGTACCGGTTGCAGCCCCCGCTGCCGCCCATCTGCCCGTCGGCGCCAAATTCGGCCGTCACTTCGCCATCGGCCAGCGCCGTCACCGTCTCGCCGTCGGCGTTGACGTACGACTCCAGCACCCAGCGCACGCCCAGCAACGGGTTCGCCTCGCCCGCTTCGCCGGCGGCGACGGGCGTCTGGCTGACGACCTCGACGAGTGTGTAGCGCAGCGAAGAGCCGTCGGCCGGCGGATTGGCGATGGTCTCCACGTTCACGCGCAATTCGTAGGTATAGCCCGGCTCGAATGTGAACCCTTCGATCGCGTTAAAGAAGTTCTGGTACTCCCCATTGGGGTCTTCCTTCACCTGCATGCACTGCATCGGGCCAACACCCACGCACTCCACCAATTCCGGTCCGACGTATAGGGTCTTCATCTCTCCTTGTCCTTCGTTCGATTGGGTCGGCTCGGCGGCCGTCGGCTCCTGCCCGCCGGTGGGGCTGCACGCGACGACTACGAGCAAGACGGCCAGCGCCGCGACCAACAATGAAAACTGCTTCATTCTCTTAACCTCTTTTTGATTGATGACGTTCCCGGACCGACAGCCGGCCGCGGGCAAACACAATGGTGTTCCGCCCTGTAGACGCCGCCCTGCCCAGAGAAGTTCCCCAATCTCAGAGAAAAGGCCCCCGATCGCTTCGATCGGGGGCCTTTCTCATCTATGACTTAGCCGGACAGCCGGCCTAGTTCGTGTCGGGTGTGACCGGCATCCAGACGGTGGGCACGATAAACGGGGCAATCGTATCGACGGCGATGGCGTTGCCCGGCCCTTCGGCCCACGGGCTAATCGCGCCGGCGTTGTCACGGGCGCGAACGCGGAACTCATAGACGCCGTCGCCCTGGTTGGCAATGAACTCAGAGCCGGTGTCGGGGAAGGCGCCTAGCCACGGGTTCCACGCCCCACCGTTGAAGCGGAACGCCACGTCGTAGCTGTCGATGCGTGTGCCCGGCACGGGGATGCCGCGCCACTGCACGAAGAACCGTGGCTGCTGCGTCACGCGCGACGAGAAGGGCACGATCTCGGCCGCCGGATCGCCGCCGGAGATGGTGGTCAAAGCCTGGGCCTGGGGGCTGAACGGCTCGACGTTGCCCACCCAGTCGAGGGCGCGAACGCGGAAGCCGTAGGTGGAGCCGGGCACAGCGCCAGTGAACATGGCCGAGGTCGCCGTCGTGTCGCTGCGGAACGGCTGCCAGCCGCCGCCGTTGACCTGGAACTGCACCTCATAGCGTGCGAGGCCGCTGCCCGGCTGCGGGTCGAGGCCCGACCAGGTGACGTTAAACGAATCGCTGAACGTGTATTGCGGCAGCGGGTTGACGACCGAGTTGGGCACGACGCTGTCGACGCGCGTGCTGGCGTGCGGGTTGTTGGGCCAGGCACCGACGTTGCCGGCCCAGTCGACGGCGCGGACGCGGAACTCATAGAAGCCGGCGTTGACGCCGGTGAAGTTGGCCGAGGTGGCGGTCGTCGCCGTCTGCCAGTTTTGCCACGCGCCGCCGTTCAGCCGCGACTGCACGTCGTAATGGCGAATGCCGGCGCCGCCGCTGTCCTGGCCGGTCCAGGTGACCTGGAACGTGCCCGGCGACCACTGGCCCAGGGGGTTGACGATGGCCGTCGGGGCCGCGGTGTCGATGTCGTAGGTGACGACGATGCGCGGGTGCAGCCCGTTGTTGGCGTTGATGGCGAAGAAGATGCGCTCGCGGCCGACGCCTGGCGACTCATCCCCCTGGAGCATGAAGCCGTTGTTGGGCCGCAACTGCCACACCCACTCGCGCACGGGATCGGTGATGTTGGCCTCGCGCCAGCCGGTCGAGGCTGGAATCTGCCCCACGCCGATCTCCGACCCCCACTGGGGATTGAAGTTGTTCCAGGTCAGGATGTTGGGATCCCACGCTGTGCTCAGGAAGCGGGCCAGGATGCCCATCGGCGCGTCGTTGGCCCTGTCTCTTATACACATCTCCGAGCCCACGAGACCGTACTAGATATCGTATGCAGTCTTCTGCTTGAAACAAAACAGAAACACCGAAAGATACAGCCATCCTACCTCGCAACATACGAGCAATA
>CALLZA010000819.1 GCA_937858165.1 uncultured Ardenticatenia bacterium | reverse complement strand
TCTTATGTTCGCTTTATTAATTATTGGTGTTGTATTTGCGTTGTTGTTCTTGTCTTCTGATGTGATATGCAGTCCGCGCCCAGTACGTTGTAGTGGTCAGTTTTTTTTTTTAATGATACGGCGACCACCGAGATCTACACTAGATCGCTCGTCGGCAGCGTCAGATGTGTATAAGAGACAGGTTCAATGGCGTCGGCCAGGTCGAGGATGGAGTCGGGCACAGTCTCGTAGACGGTGACGCCGGTGATCTGGCGCACAGCGTCGGCCCGGCTCTCGAAGTGCTGGACGTTAACCGTGGTGTAGACGTCAATTCCCGCCTCCAGCAGCTCCAGCACGTCTTGAAACCGCTTGGCATGGCGCGCGCCGGGGGCGTTGGTGTGGGCCAGTTCGTCTACCAGGGCCAGTTGCGGCCGGCGGGCCAGTAGGGCGTCGAGGTCCATCTCCTCCAGGATCGCGCCGCGATACTCCAGCCGCAGACGTGGCAACCGCTCCAGCCCATCCAGTAGCGTCCGTGTCTCGGCCCGTCCGTGGGTCTCAACAATGCCGACAACCACGTCGCGCCCCTCGGCTACTGCTTCGTGCCCAGCCTGAAGCATCGTGTAGGTCTTGCCCACACCGGCAGCCATGCCGAAGAAGATTTTCAGCCGGCCGCGCTCCGCGCGCGCTTCCTGGCGCTGGATGGCGGCCAGCAGCGCATCGGGATCGGGGCGGCGTTCGTCGTTCATACCCCTATTCTAATCCATCCAGCGCCAGATTGAGCAACAGGACGTTGAGGCGCGGCTGGCCGAGGATACCGAGTTGCGGCCCCTCAACGTGATCTTCGACCAGGGCGGCCACGGTGGCCTCGTCTAGCCCGCGCGCGGCGGCCACGCGGCCCACCTGCAAGCGCGCCGCGTCGGGGCTGATGTGCGGGTCGAGGCCGCTGCCGGAGGCGAAGAGCATCTCCGTCGGCACAGCGGCATCGGCGCTCAGGCCGTTGGCGGCGCGGAAGTCGGCCGCCCGCTGGCCCACGGCCGCGGCCAGAACGGCGCTGGTTGGGGCCAGGTTGCTGCCGCCGGAGGGCAGCGTGCCGTAGTTGGTGGCCGACGGCCGCGGTTGGAAGTAACGCGGGTCAGCGTTGGCCTGGCCCAGCAGCGCCGAGCCGACGACCGACTCTTCAGCCATGACCAGGCTGCCGTTGGCCTGGCGCGGGAAGGCCAGTTGGGCGATGCCGGTGACGAGCAGCGGATAGATGACGCCCGTCAGCAGGGTCAGAATCGCCAACAGGAACAGGGCGGGACGTAGTTGCTTGACCATTCTTAATAAGCCTCCGACTGATTGAGCGGACGCGCAGCGGAATTCGGCGTCTCTGCTCGCGGTTCGGCGGCGAAGACGGGCGCGCCGTTGTCAACGATGGGGCGGCCGATGCTGTCCTGCGCCGGCGGCTCGCTCTCCAGCGCCTCGCTGTTGCGCCGAATCCAGCCCGCCATGACGGCGTAGAACAGCCCGACCCACACCAGCAGCAGCCACGTCTGTGCCGCGCCGCCCAGCGGCAGCCGCGCGGTGATGGTTAGCCCCGCGCCGCCCAGCAGACCGACGACTGCCAACGAGCGCCATACCGGCTTCTTATGCGTTGTCATGACATTTCTCCTTCGCAAACCCAGACCGCATGCCGAACCCACTCTTAAAATCTGTGTAATCTGCGGTTAGTTCTTCTTCCCTTAGGCCAACCCCAGCGCCGCCACCAACAGGTCAATGACCTTGATGCCGGCAAACGGCGCAATCAGCCCGCCGAGGCCATAGATCAGCAGATTGCGCCGCAGCGCCGCCGCCGCGCCCACCGGCCGGTAGGGAATGCCGCGCAGCGCCAGCGGAATCAGGGCAACGATGATCAGCGCGTTGAAGATGATGGCGCTCAAAATGGCGCTCTGCGGCGAGGTCAGGCGCATGACGTTCAGCGCGCCCAGCGGCCCCTCGCCCCCGCCCACGGCGTAGAGCGCGGCGAAGATGGCCGGCAGGATGGCGAAGTACTTGGCCACGTCGTTGGCGATGCTGAACGTCGTCAGCGCGCCGCGGGTCATGAGCAACTGCTTGCCGATCTCCACGACCTCGATCAGCTTGGTCGGGTCGCTGTCCAGGTCAACCATGTTGCCCGCCTCGCGCGCCGCCTGGGTGCCGGTGTTCATGGCCACGCCGACGTTGGCCTGGGCCAGCGCCGGGGCGTCGTTCGTCCCGTCGCCGGTCATGGCCACCAGATGGCCGGCGGCCTGCTCGGCGCGGATGCGGCGCAGCTTGTCCTCCGGCGTGGCCTGGGCCATGAAGTCGTCAACGCCTGCCTCGGCGGCGATGGCCGCAGCCGTCAGCGGGTTGTCGCCGGTGATCATGACCGTGCGAATACCCATCTGGCGCAGTTGGGCGAAGCGCTCGCTCATGCCCCCCTTGACGATGTCCTTCAACTCGATGACGCCCAGCACCGTCGCATCCTGGGCCACCACCAGCGGCGTGGCCCCGCTCTTGGCGACGGCATCTACCTGAGCGTCAACGTCGGCCGGGTAGCGCCCGCCGAGAGCCATGATGTGGGCCTTCACCGCGTCGGCCGCGCCCTTGCGGATGGCGCTGGCCGGCGTGCCGTTCCGGGCCGAGAAGTCTACGCCGCTCATGCGCGTCTGGGCGGTGAAGGGTACAAATTCGGCGTGGGGCGCGGCCAGCTCCCGCCCGCGCAGCCCGTAGCGCTCCTTGGCCAGCACGACGATGGAGCGCCCTTCCGGCGTCTCGTCGGCCAGCGAAGAGAGTTGCGCCGCGTCGGCCAGTTGCGCCTGGTCAATGCCCGGCGCGGGGTGGAAAGCTGTGGCCATGCGGTTGCCCAGGGTGATCGTGCCCGTCTTGTCCAACAGCAGCACGTCCACGTCGCCGGCGGCCTCCACTGCCCGGCCGCTGGTGGCCAGCACGTTGCGCTGGATGAGCCGGTCCATGCCGCTGATACCGATGGCGCTCAGCAGGCCGCCGATGGTCGTCGGGATAAGGCAGACCAACAGGGCGATGAGCACCGGCACGGGCGTGGTCGAGCGGGTCAGCCCCGATTCGGCTTCGGCGTAGGCGGCGAACGGCCGCAACGAGACAACGGCCAGCAGAAAGATGATCGTCAGCCCGCTCAGCAGGATGGTCAGGGCGATCTCGTTGGGCGTCTTCTGTCGCTTGGCCCCTTCAACCAGGGCGATCATGCGATCCAGGAAGGTGCTGCCCTGCTCGGCGGTGATGCGCACGACGATGCGGTCGCTCAGGACGCGCGTGCCGCCGGTGACGGCGCTGCGGTCTCCGCCGCTCTCGCGGATGACCGGAGCCGACTCCCCGGTGATGGCCGACTCGTCCACGCTGGCGATGCCCTCGACCACTTCGCCGTCACCGGGGATGACGTCGCCCGCCTCGCAGACGACGCGGTCGCCGACGCGCAGTTGCGATGCCGCCACCTGCTCCTCTTTGCCGCTGCCATTGCTGCCTATCAAGCGGCGGGCGACCATCTCCTGGCGCGCCTTACGCAGACTGTCGGCCTGGGCCTTGCCGCGCCCCTCGGCCATGGCCTCGGCGAAGTTGGCGAACAGCACCGTGAACCACAGCCACAGGGCGATCTGGACGTTGAAGGCCAGGTCGGTCGTGTTGCCGCGCAGCAGGTCGGCCAGCAGAATGACCGTGGTCATCACCGCGCCGATGGCGACGACGAACATGACCGGATTCTTGAGTTGCTGGCGCGGGTCCAGCTTGCGGAACGAGTCGCCAACGGCTCGCCGTACAATGGGTGGGTCGAACAGCGGTTGGGCTTTTACTTTGGTTTCCATATTGATTCACTTTCTCTATCTACCAACCGATTCCACCCTGCATGACCAAATGCTCGACAATCGGCCCCAGCGACAGGGCCGGGAAGAAGGTCAGCGCGCCGACGATGACGACCACGCCGACGAGCATCCCGGTGAAGAGCGGCTGGTCAGTCGGGAAAGTGCCCACCGAGGGGGGCGCAACCTTCTTGCCGACCATGCTGCCGGCGATGGCCATGACGGGGATGATGACGCCGAAGCGGCCGATCCACAGCGCCAGGCCGAGGGTGATGTTATAGAAGGGCGTGTTGGCGTTCAGTCCGGCGAAGGCGCTGCCGTTGTTGGCCGTGGCCGAGGTGTAGGCGTAGAGAATCTCGCTGAAGCCGTGTGGCCCGGCGCTGAGGCGGCTGGACAGCCCGGCCTCGACGCCCACGGCCAGGGCCGTCAGCAGCAAGATCGACGCCGCCGGCAGCAGAATGGCCAGGGTGGCCATCTGCACCTCGCGGGCTTCGATCTTCTTGCCCAAATACTCCGGCGTTCGGCCAACCATCAGCCCGGCAATGAAGACGGTCAGGATGACGAAGACCAGCATGCCGTAGAGGCCCGCGCCGACGCCGCCGAAGATAACTTCGCCCAACAGCATGTTGAGCAGGGCCACGCCGCCGGCGAGAGGGCTGAGGCTGCTGTGCATGGCGTTGACCGAGCCGTTGGAGGCTGAGGTGGTGGCCCCGGCCCACAGGACGCTGTTGGCCACGCCGAAGCGCGTCTCCTTGCCCTCCATTGCCCCAGCCACGCCCAGGACGGGGTTGCCGGTGGTCTCGGCCAGCAGCATAACCCCCAGCAAGACAACCATCAGGATGAACATGGCGGCGAAGATGGCCCAACCCTGGCGCGGCGAACCGACCATGCGGCCGAAGGTGTTGGTCAGCGCCGTGGCGATGGCCAACAGAGCGAACATCTGCAGGAAGTTGGTCAGCGGCGTCGGGTTCTCATACGGGTGGGCGCTGTTGGCGTTGAAGAAGCCGCCACCGTTGCTGCCCAACTGCTTGATGGCGATTTGCGACGCCGCCGGGCCTTGCGGCAGGGCCTGCGTCTCGCCGGCCAGGGTCGTCACGGTCACGTTAGGGTCGAAGTTTTGTACGACCCCCTGGCTGACCAGGATGACGGCTAGGATCAGCGCCAGCGGCAACAGAATGTAGAGCGTGGCCCGCACCAGATCGGCCCAGAAGTTGCCCAGCGTGGCCGCCGACCGGCGGGCCAGGCCGCGCGTCAGGGCGATGACGACGGCCATACCCGTGGCCGCGCTGACAAAGTTCTGCACCCCCAGGCCGAGCATCTGCGTCAGTTGGCTCATGGTCGTCTCGCCGGCGTAGGACTGCCAGTTGGTGTTGGTCATGAAGCTGGTGGCGGCGTTGAAGGCCAGCCACGGCTCGACGCCGGGCCGCCCTTCGGGGTTGAGCGGCAGGACGCCCTGGAGCAGTTGCATCCCCAACAGCAGCAGGAAGCCGAGGACGTTGAAGGCCAGCAAGGCCAGCGTGTACTCCTTCCAGGTCTGCTCTACTTCCGGCCGCACGCTGCTCAGACGCTGTCTCTTATACACATCTGACGCTGCCGACGAGCGATCTAGTGTAGATCTCGGTGGTCGCCGTATCAATAAAAAAAGAAAAAAGAGAGAAAGAAA
>CALLZA010000818.1 GCA_937858165.1 uncultured Ardenticatenia bacterium | reverse complement strand
CTCTCTGACTTCTTACTTGTCGTCGTTCTTCTTCTTGGGTTTTCTACTTGGTAATATGCTCGTGCTGCTATATGGGTTCTGGATGTATGCTGTGGCTGTTGTGCTTGACCGTGACGATCGCGGCGCTCTATACATGTTATTTTTTTTAAGGATCCGGCGACCACCGAGATCTACACTAGATCGCTCGTCGGCAGCGTCAGATGTGTATAAGAGACAGGACGTTGACTCCCCAGCCGGCCGTTGTGCCTGCCAGTAGGCCGTTGACGGCGTCGTTGACCAACTCGAACGGGCACGACAGGCCGAGCGTGGCGATAGCCTCCAGGTGCGGCGGGCGGTCGGCCGGCCAGTCGTGCCCGGCCACACCGAAGCCCGCCCCGGCGATATCGGCCGCGCTCACCCCGGCCAGGCGCGCCGCGGCGGCGACGGCCGTCCCCATCGCCCGCGCCAGCCCGTCGTAGCCGACCGTCTGGTAGTTGCCCGCCCCGGCTGCGCCAAAGCCGACACAGCGCCCCGCCGCGTCGGCGATGAGGGCGTGGGTCTTACTGGAGCCAACGTCAAGACCTAGGTAGTAAGGTGCCATGGCAAATGTGAGGGGTTAGGGAAGAGAAGAGGGACACAGAGAAGCGCAGAGGGACGCGGAGGAAGAACCTATCTAATTGCTCTGCGTCTCTCCGCGTTCCTCTTCTCTGCCCCGTGGAACCTAGGCGAGGTGTTGGCTCATCAAGTCACGTAGGGGCCGATAGCCAATGACGTGGATGCCGGACGTGCGCAGGAAGTCGCGTATCTCGCGGCTGATAAACGCCTCGTAGTTGGCCACGCGGCTGGGCCAATCGGGGGCCATAGCCCGCAACTCCGGTGTATCCACCGCCGGGTGCATCAGGAAGTGGGTGAGGCCCGGCGGCAGGGCGCTCAGCTTGTGCTTGGTCAGGCCGATGTGGTCGGTCGGGTCGTCCAGCGGCAGGTAATCGACAGCGTCCAGCAGTGGGAAGCCGCTCTCTTCCAGCGCGCGCACCGCGGCCGCGAACTGCTCGGCCGTGGCCTCGTCTTCGACGATGCCCTCCAGGAGGAACTGTTTGGCGCTCAGGCGAGGAATGAGGCCCGGCCGCCGGTAGCGCATCAGGGTTTGCAGATAGCCGCTGATGAAGCGCGGGTGGGTGATGGTGCCCATGTGGGTGTCGATGTGGGTCACGTCGATGCCGGCCGCCAGGGCCATTTCCACCTGGGCGTCGACCTCGGCTTGCACCGCGGCGGCGTCGGCCGCGGCCCAGACCCCGGTCTCGCGGGCGTGGAAGTAGCCGTCGGCGTCCATCAGGCCGGTGGTGCGATCGCGCGTGCTGACCGGCCCCCAGCGGTAAGTGTCCCACTCGGCGTTGACTGTACCGTGGACGCCGAGGTCTACGTCGGGATGGGCGCGCGCCCAGGCGGCCGTGGCCGGAAACCACGGGCAGGGGGTCATCACCGCGCCGCTGGAGATCGTGCCCGCGTCCCACAGGTCGGCGAAGGCTTGCAGCGAGGCGTGGCACATACCCACGTCGTCAACGTGGATGATGACGACGCGGTCGTCGTCGGCGAAACCGAGCTTTTTGAGTATGGGGTTGGGGGTCATCATAGCAAATTAGGAATTAGGAATTAGGAATGGAGATCGACCACGAGTGTAGCCTCTGAATTCGTAATTCCTAATTGAATTGCGGCAACCACTGCCGGTTGGTCTCCAATAGATCGTCCAGTACAGCGCCGACCTGGTCGGCCGCCGGGCCGAGCGGGTGGGCCAGCAGCGCCTGATAGGCGGCGCGGCGGTCGCCGTGGACGGCGGCCTCGACGGTCAACAGTTCGTACATCTTCACCTGGGCCAGCAGTCCAAAGACGGCCGGCGGCAGCGGCGCGGCCGGCAGCGGATGGATGCCCGCCCGGTCGACGCGCGCCGGCAGTTCCAGCACCCAGTCGGCCGGCCACTCGGCCACCGCGCCGCCGTTGCGCGTGTTGACCACGTGAACCTCGCCGCGGTCGTTGGCGTGGCTGTCGATAAGCTGCGTCGCCAGCGTCGAGTAGTACGCCCCGCCGCGCTGCATCAAGTCGGCCGGTGGCGCGGTCAGAGCCGGGTCGGCGTACTGGCGCAGCAGTCCTTCTTCGATGGCCATGACCTGCTCGGCCCGCGACGGCGGCCACTGGGCCTGCTCGGCCAGCTTGTGGTCGGTGTAGTAGAAGTATTGCAGGTAGTAGTTGGGGAGCATGCCCAGCGTTTCCAGCGTGGCCGCGTCCCACTCCGGCTGTGGCTCCGTTTGGGCGCGTTCCACGGCCGCAGCCATGATGCTCGGCCACAGCTCCTCGCCATCGACGGTGAAGCCGCGGTGCCACGTCAGGTGGTTCAGCCCCAGCGTGTTCAGCCGCGTCCGCTCCGGCTCCACGCGCCGGCCGGTCAGCCGCTCCACCTCGTCCAGCAGCCGCATCTGGGTTGTGATGCCCACGTTGCAGACGCCCACCGCCGGCACGTCGGGCGCATAGCGGCTTAGCGCCTCCGTCACCAGCCCGGCCGGATTGGTGAAGTTGGCCAGCAGCGCGCCGGGGGCCGTGGCCCGCATGTCGGCGGCGATGTCGAGCAGGACGGGAATGGTGCGCAGCGCCTTGGCCATGCCGCCGACGCCGGTCGTCTCTTGGCCGATGAGACCATGGCGCTGGCCGAGGTACTCGTCGCCGCGCCGGGCAGGCATCATGCCGACGCGCAACTGGGTGACGACGTAGGCCGCGCCGGCGATGGCCGCCCGCCGGTCGTCGGTCAGCACAACGCGGAAGGGCGCGCCGGCCGCCGTCGCCATGCGCTGGGCAAAGCCGCCGACGACGGCCAGCCGCGCCGGGTCAATGTCCATCAGCCACAACTCGCGCAGCGCCAGCCGGTCGGCGCGGGCCAGAAAGCCGTTGACGAGTTCAGGGGTATAAGTCCTGTCTCTTATACACATCTCCGAGCCCACGAGACCGTACTAGATCTCGTATGCCGTCTTCTGCTTGAAAAAACAAACACGCGAGCTAGCACACACTCTAACCCGCCGATGAAGAGTACGATATCACACCACGGATGCAACACAGTTCATCAAAACAAGTTGAAACGAATCTACATAC
>CALLZA010000817.1 GCA_937858165.1 uncultured Ardenticatenia bacterium | reverse complement strand
TCCTTATATCACCACTGTTCTGTGTTTCCCTATCTCTGTTGTTTAGTCACTTCTACACATACCGTACCTCTTTCGTCTGCTTTCACTTGTTATATTTTCTTACCGCCCCGCACACTACTATCTTATACTTTTTTTTTTTTTTAATGATACGGCGACCACCGAGATCTACACTAGATCGCTCGTCGGCAGCGTCAGATGTGTATAAGAGACAGAAACTATACACGAGAGGTTGCCTTGACTACTTTATCTCTATCACTTGATGAAATGATCACCCGTAATCCTCGCCTGCGCGATGGCCGTCCGGTCATTTCTGGAACGGCTACATCTGTCAGGGCCATCGCGATTATGTATAAGCAAGGCTTAACCCCGGAGGAAATCACGGGGGAGTTGCCATTAAGCCTGGCTCAAGTGTACGCTGCTCTGGCCTTCTATCACTTACACACGGAAGAGATAGAAGCCGACATTGTTGCGGATTCAGAGGAGGCGCTGAAAGCGGAGTACGGCGACAAGCTTAATGGCTGATTCAATTCGCCTCTTGTTGGATGAAGATGCTCAAAGAACGGCCTTGACCCGTGCGCTGCGGGCGCGACAGGTCGACGTTCTAAGCGTTAATGAAGCTGGCCGAGCCGGTCTACTTGATGAAGAACAACTAGAGTATGCCGCCGCATCAGGTCGAACGATCCTTAGTTTCAATCGTGGCGACTTCATTCGCTTGCACACGCGATACATGCAGAATGCTCTTCAACACTCCGGAATCATTGTTTCCGACCAGGTAGAAATGGGTGTCGTCATTCGTCGGTTACTAAGATTGCTCGATGCGCGTACGGCTCAAGACATGGTAAATCGACTTGAGTTTCTGAGCGACTGGCGCTAGCCACAGGTATAGGGTGGAGTGACTGCCAATCCACAGCACTCAGACCAGTGGCTCGACTTCTTCGCCGCCGGACTAGACCTCGTGCCACAGATCGACCGCGAGCCGCAGCTTGACCACTTGCGAGCTTACTTTGCGGCGCGCCACGCTCGCTGGCCCTATTTCTACATGGAAGGGGAGTTTTGGAGTCCCGGTAACTTCGACAGCCTGATTGAAGCGCTGGAGCCGCACGTCGCCTTCCAGCTTATCCCGGCGGCGACGGCGTTACTGCTCGAACAGACGGAGGCGTTGCGCATTGCCAATGCCGGCTGGCTGCTTATGAATGTCGTTGAGCGGAGCGACACGACCGAGATGCCACCAGCGCTCGATAACCAGTGGATGGCGGTCATGGCCCTGCTCGATGTGACTGAGGGTCAGGAAGCTCGAAAAGACGCCGGCTTTGTGAAAGAGGAGCTGGTGCGTTGGTATCTCCGCCGGCAGTAGGGAGGCAGGCTAGCAGCCTGCGCTACGGGTTACGCTTCGCTCTCGGCCCAAACCGTCATCTTGCGCACCTGCTCGGCCAGCGACTCGCTCGTGAGGGTGCTGGCCTGCAACCGCTCGACCAGCAGGGGGAAGCACAGCGGCGACGGGCGGGGCATGTCCTTGACCACCACCCGCTGCGCGGTCAGCTGCTCCAGCGTGCGCTGCAAGCGGCTCTGCTCCAACTGGCGGCTGAGCACCTCGCGGTGGGCCTGGGCCAGCAGCAGATTGCCGGCATCGTACTTGCGGAACACTTCGTAGAGCATGCTCGACGACGCCTGCAAGTGGCGCGCCTTCTGCGGCCGGCCGGGGAAGCCCTGAAACACCAGCCCGGCCACACGAGCGATCTCGCGGAACTGGCGCTGGGCCATCTCGCTCTCGTTCAGCCCGGCCACGATGTCGTCCAGCAGGTTGTCGGTGCTCAGCAGGGCCATCACGTCCACGTCGGCGAAGGCGTCGCGCTCCGGGGCCAACAGCTCGAAGCCGTAATCGTTGGCCGTCAGGGTAAAGGTAATGGCTTGCACCCGCGACAGGCGATAGGCGGCCAGCGCGGCCAACCCCTGATGCACCAGCTTGCCGGCGAAGGGGTAGACGAACAGGTGGCTGTAGCGCGTGCGCCCCTCGCGGGTCTGGAGCCGCTCGACCAGCAGCTCGTCCGCGCCGGGCACGGCCGGCCACTTGCCCTGTAGCTCCAGCACCGGCCGCACGGCGACCATCTCCGGCCCGTCGTCGCGGCCGTCGCGGGCCCCGGCCAGCTTGCGGAGCACGGCCGGCCCCCACTCCGGGGCGCTGGGGCGGGGGGTTCGCGACCCGCCCCCGCCGGTTTGTCAATCCCATACCGGGCATAGGCCCCCCTGCCCTTCCCCCCCTCCGCGCGCGACGCTGGGCCGCGCCCGCCCGCCGAACTCGCCACGCTCGCCGCCCAAGCACCGACGGCACTCAAGGCGCCTATCGCCACCGTGACGGACAAGCAGATCGCTCCGCCCAGCGGCGACCCGCACGACTACGTGAGCTTCGCCCGTTACTACTGGCCCGACCCGGCCAAGCCCGACGGCCTGCCCTACGTCAACCGCGATGGTCAGCACAACCACGCCCAGGTCGCCCGCGGCGATTCGGCGAGCGACAGCGTCCATTGATAGAGGCGTTTGAACATGCGGGGCAGGGCTCGGCTCAGGGGCGGCCGCCGGCCGCGATTCGCTTCGCCCGGATAGCACCGCACTCCCGTTAACGCCAGCTTGCGGCGCGGTTGACGAGGCAGGGCGCGTCGCTATGATCCGCGCGCTTTCCGGCCCTGCCGGGATGCCCCTGTGGCGGAATTGGTAGACGCGCTCGACTCAAAATCGAGTTCCGCAAGGAGTGCTGGTTCGATTCCGGCTAGGGGCACCAACACTTTCTGAAATTGCCAATTATTTCAGATACTTAGGTCAAACGGCGGAAAGACCGTCCACCTTCTTAACCACCTTCCCATCTGTCTCTTATACACATCTCCGAACCCACGAAACCGTACTAGATCTCGTATGCCGTCTTCTGCTTGAAAAAAAAAAAAACAAATGAGAGTAAAAAATACGAGACGACCATCTCGAATATAAAAAGAGAGAAAAATAATATATAATTCAATCGTATAAGAAGAAGCATACAAACAGCTATCATACAGCGATACCATACACTATACAATAGATAATAATAACATAAGCATATTTAAACGACCGAACTACAAGCTAACA
>CALLZA010000816.1 GCA_937858165.1 uncultured Ardenticatenia bacterium | reverse complement strand
TTATTGTCGTGTCTGTGTTCTTATGTGTCGATAGTTTGGGTGTTTTTTTTTTTTTTCAAGCAGAAGACGGCATACGAGATCTAGTACGGTCTCGTGGGCTCGGAGATGTGTATAAGAGACAGGCGTCGCCGCGGGCGACACGGTCGGCGAGCTGGCGGCCTGCGCCGGCGCGACCGTGGCCGACATCGTGGCCGCCAACTGCCTGTCGCAGGGCGGCTACCTCATCTTCGCCGGGCAGACGCTGGCCCTGCCGCGGGCGTGCGCGGCGACGCTCGCCAGCGCTCTGACGCCGCCCCCATTTTCGACCAGCGAATTGACGAACCCCAATTTAGTGTCGCCGGTGCCGATTGTGCCGACCGCGCCGTCGCCGAATGGACCGACTATCCTGGTCACGCCCAACATGGTGCCGGCCGGAACGACGGTGCAGTTGGACTTCCAGGGCTTTTTCGGCAGCGACACCGTGCAGTTGCAGATGGTCCGGCTGGGCCAGACCACGGCCTGTGACACGGTGTATATCGCGTCGGATGCCAACGGCCGCGCGCGCTTTACCATCCCCGCCCACGCGCCCCGAGGGCTCTACCAGCTCATCGCCACCAGCCTCGTCACCGTAAACGGCGTGACCAGGCAGTCCCGCGGCAGCCTCACCGTCAGCGAGTCGAGCGCCACCAGTGGCTGCGGCCTGCTGCCGGCCACGGCGACACCCGAACCCACCCTCGAAGCGACGCCCACGGCAGAAGGAACACCAACCGGGGAGGCCACCGCCACCGCAGAGCCAACGCCCACCATGACCGCGGCCCCCACCGAGGAACCGGCGCCCACCGGTACCATCACACCGACCGCAGAGCCGACAGCCGCCCAACCGACGACCGTCGTCCATCCGACGGCCACGCCGTAGACCGGAGGCGTTAGACCATCTCGCCCCAAGCCCCAGGAGAAACACAATGGCCAACACCGACGACAACACCTATGACGACCCCGACCGCGGCGCGCCCCAGCGGGTGGTCATCAAGTTCCATGAGGGCGCGGTCGGCCGCTATGCCGACGGACTGCAGCGACGACTGGCCGAGGTAGATGAGGGGCTGGCCAATTACTGGCAGGACCTGACCATCGAGTTCGAGGGGATCACCATCCAGCGGCTCTTTCGCGGTTTGGGCAACGCCAACGACGAGGAGGAGGACGGGCTGGAGCCGCTGCGCACCTTCTACGAGGTGCTGTTGCCGCCTGAGCGCGAGGAGGCGCTCCGGATTGGTCTGACGATCGCCGCGGGGCTGAACCAGTACGGCGGCCCAATCGAATTCGCCTACGTGCCCGGCCCGCCCGCGCCGCCGCCCCAAAACGGCTGTATGGGCGCGCCCCGCGCCTATCTGGACGCGGCGCCGGATGGGCTGGGCATCAGCGGCTACGCCCCGCCCAATGGCGGAAGTCGGCCAACCGTCGTAGTGATGGACAAGGTCTGGCACTGGCAAGAGGGCGCGCACCCGGCCCTGCGTCGTGTCGGCATCGATCCGGGGTTCGCCGGGCCGACTCGCGCCGCCTATCCGGGTGACTTCGACAACGACGCCGCCCACGCCACGGCCGCGCTGGGCCTATTGGGCGCGCGCACCGCCGGCGGGCTGGACTGCGACGGCATCGCCGTCAATGCCAGCATCGCCTTTGCCTCTTCTCACATCCGCCAGAACGGCCGGTGGATCGAGGCCATTGCCTCGCGGATCGAATCCGTCACCGATCCGGCCCGCAACATGATGCGCGCGGGCGATATCCTGTTGCTCGAGTTGCAGATGACGGGCAGCACGATTGATAGCTGTGGCAATCAGCCGCCAAACCCGTCATGTTATACGCCGGTCGATGTCGACCCCGACGTTCACGCTGCCATCCTGGCGGCGACGAACGTCAGGGGCATTATCGTCATCGCCGCCGCCGGCAACGGCGGGACCGACATCGCCGATATGCGGACGTACACCATGTGCGACTGGTACCCGGCGCTGGCGACGGCCAGCGGGGCCATCCTCGTCGCCGCCTGTAACATGCCGGATGGCAACGGCGCGCACACCCGCCGGCCCGACTCGAACTTCGGCGACCGCGCCGCGTGTTATGCCTGGGGCGACCAGCTCGTGACCCTCGACGCTGGCAATCCGGCCAACCTGCGGGCCGACTTTGGGGCGACTTCGGGGGCGTCGGCACTGGTGGCCGGGCTGGCCGCCTTGGTCCAGCACGCAGCAACGATCCCGCCGCCGGTGGGGCTGGGCCGGCGAGTCACTGTCGCCGAGATGCAGGGCGCGCTGGCCTACGTCGCCGCCGGCCAGGCTCAGCCCGCTACCGGGCAGCAGATTGGCATCATGCCTAATCTAGACAAGATCATTGGCGAGTACATGGCAACTCTATAAGGACAAGGGATGGGAGGAGTTCAACCCACACCTACAGCCACAGCCCTCATCCTTTATCCACAGCGAACGCCGCGGCGTAATCGCGCACGTACTGGCGCATGGTGATGGACGGCCGGCCCAGCAGTTCGGCCGCCTGAGGGTGAACGCCGGCGGCCATGCCCAGTCGGGTCGTCAAATAGATGCCGTTCATGACGTTGATGTAGCCCGACGCATAGCCGCGCTCGCGCATGCGCCGGGCGTAGCTCAACGGTGACGGGTCGCTGTAGGTGATGCGCCGCCCCAACTCCTCGGTCATGATCACCGCTACCTGGCTATAGGTCAGCGCCTCGCTACCGGTTAGCGGGTAGGCGATGTTCTCGTGGCCGGGCTCGGTCAGCGTTCGCGCCGCCACTGCGCCGATGTCGCGCACGTCGATGAACGACGTGCGCCCCTGCCCGGCCGGGATGAAGATGTCGTCATACTCGACGATGTCGGCGCGGTGGGTGGTGTCCAGATTCTGCATGAAGAAGCCACAGCGTAGCATCGTCCAGGCCACGCCCGACTTCAGCAGCAGTTTTTCCACCCTGGCGTGGGGCACGATGCGGTTGCGCTCGGCGCCGATGAGCGACAGGAAGACGATGTGGCCCACGCCGGCGGCCACGGCGTAGTCGATGGCCGGCTGCATGTCGCGCTTGATGTTGCTGATGGCCGGCGGGCGCATCAGAAAGAGATGGGTGACGCCGTCCAGCGCCGTGTACGTCGCCGGGGCGGTGAAGTCGAACGGCGCGACTTCGGCCACGCCGGCCGGGGCGCGCTGAGCGTCGGCCTCGTCAGAGACGCCGACGCGCACCCGCGCCCCGCGGGCCAGCAGCCCCCGCACCACCTCGCGGCCGACGTTGCCGGTCGCGCCTGTGACCATGATTGTGTCCATGTGTGCCTCGATGTTAGGGGTTCGGGGTTAGGGATTAGGGACTAGGGAAGAGCGATCTTCCCTAATCCCTAATAACTGCTCGATCTCATCCGCCACGTCCAGCAACGGCTGTTCGCTCTGCTCGCTGCGGGCCAGGACGATGCCGCCCTCAATAGCGGCGATGATGAGCGCCGCCAGCCGCTCGGCCCGCGCACCATACGCCGGCCGCAGCTTGTCGGCAAACGGCCGCTGCCACGCCTGATAGGCGTCGCGACAGGCCAGCCGCAGCCGCTCGTTGGTACTCGCCGCTTCCAGGGCCACGGCGGTGATCGGCCCGCCCTGGCGGAAGCCCGACGCCGCGACGTAGCCGGCCAACTGGCGGATGAACGTCGTCACGGCCGTCGTCGCGTCATCGTGCTCGTCCATCACCCGGGTGATGTTGCCGACGATGGCCGCCGCCGAATAGGCAATGGCCTCGACCGTTAACTCGTCCTTGCCCTCTGGAAAGTAGTGGTACAGCGACCCTTTGGGCGCGCCGCTCTCGCGGATGATCTCGTTCAGCCCCGTGGCCCGATACCCCTGTAGCTCCAGCAGGCGGCAGGTGGTGGTAATGATCTCGTCGCGCTTGGTGCTCATGGTAGGAACTATAACGATTGGTCTATTCAGTGCAAGTGTACCGCGCTCACCTTAGCGCGGCGGCGACCGGCGTGATGCCTCAAAACAAAACGTTACCGAAGGGGTAATGGATGCCTCAAAATGAATGTTACTCTGCCAATAGCCACAATTCCTTTAAGGTCTGCTCAATGCGTCTTTGAAGGTCAGCCGGATTGA
>CALLZA010000815.1 GCA_937858165.1 uncultured Ardenticatenia bacterium | reverse complement strand
TAAGTAAATAGCGATGTGTTATGTATTAATGAGTTATATATGTGCGGTTTGATGACGTTTTAGTATGACACGTGGGTGTTGGATTGTGAGTGTGTATGTTGTTTTTTTTTCAAGCAGAAGACGGCATACGAGATCTAGTACGGTCTCGTGGGCTCGGAGATGTGTATAAGAGACAGGCCTGGACAATGGCATCGACGGTGGTGCCGAACTGGCGCGAGATGCGCCACAGAGTGTCGCCCGGCTGGACAATGTAAGTCGCGGCCGAGACAAGCGCCACGGTTACGAGCATCAACACGAGAACCGCCGCAACGGCGGTCAGCCGCGACCTTTTCATGGGTCTACTCCTTGGTTATATGTCAACTGACTCTAATGAGCATTATAGACATAACGAAAGCAGACCGCAAGTGGGCAGCCGCACGATTTGACGTATCTTTTACACTCGGCACGCGATTTGGCAAATTGCGCCACACACACTAGCATAGGCCGCCAATCGCGTTCCTGTACGGCGACGCGGTTGCCATGCGCAAAGTGAGGTTAGATGACGACATTCGATCCCGTTGCCACGCATCAAACTCAACACAGCGGCCTCTACTATCACGACACGATTCTGACCACCATCGGCAACACGCCACTGGTGCGCCTTAACTCCGTCACCAGCGGCCTGGACGCGCTGGTTCTGGCCAAGCTGGAGTACTTCAACCCCGGCGGCTCGGTCAAAGACCGCATCGGTTGGCCGATCATCGATGACGCCGAGCGCGACGGCCGTCTGCGACCCGGTGGCACCATCGTCGAAGCCACCTCCGGCAACACCGGCGTCGGCCTCGCTATCGCCGCCGCGCTGAAGGGGTATCGCTGCATCTTCGTCATGCCTGACAAGATGTCACAGGAGAAGATTCTCCTGCTGCGGGCGTTCGGGGCGCGGGTGGTCGTCACGCCCACGGCCGTTGAGCCGGACGACCCGCGCAGCTACTACTCCGTCGCCCGCCGACTCGTCGAGGAGACGCCCAACGCCATCCTGGCCAACCAGTACCATAACCCGGTCAACCCTCAGGCCCACTACGAGATGACCGGCCCGGAGATATGGGAGCAGACGGGCGGGCGCATTACTCACCTGATAACCGGCATGGGCACGGGCGGCACCATCACCGGCGTCGGCCGCTACCTGAAGGAGCAGAACCCCGACGTGCAGATCGTCGGCGTCGATCCTATCGGCTCCATCCTCTATGAGCTACACCGCAGCGGCCAATACACATCCGCCGAGGGGTATAAGGTCGAGGGCATCGGCGAAGACTTCCTGCCCAGCACGACCGACCTGAGCGTCATCGACACCATTGTGCAGGTTAACGACCGCGAGAGCCTGCTGATGACCCGCCGCCTGGTGCGCGAAGAGGGCATCTTTGGCGGCGGCTCGTGCGGCGCGGCCGTGGCCGGCGCGCTGCGCTACGTGCAGCAGCAGCGGTTGGGGCCGGAGGCAGTGGTCGTGGTCATCCTGCCCGACTCCGGCTCGCGCTACCTGAGCAAGGTCTTCGACGATGACTGGATGCGCGAGAACGGCTTTCTGGAAGGGGCGTGGACCGACATCCGCGCCGGTGACGTCCAGTCGCGCAAGCCCAGCGATCGCGTCTACACCGCCCGAGCCGACGACCGGCTGCGCGACGTAGTGGCGCTGATGAAAGCCCACAACGTGTCGCAGTTGCCCGTCGTCGATGAGAACGGTCGTCTGCGCGGTCTAGTCAGCGAGATCGACCTGCTCAACCACATGCTTCAGGTCGATCACGTCCACGAAGCGGACGAGACTATCGCCGAGATGATCGACGAAGACGCGCCCGTTGTCGGCCCCAACGCCCGGCTGGAGACGCTGATGAGCCTCATCAGCAACCGCCCGGCGGTGGTCATCGTCCGCGACGACCGGGTGGAGGGCATCCTGACCAAGATCGACATCCTCGACTATCTCTCGTCGCAGATCAGATGAGTAACCACAGATGACACTGATTTCACAGATTCGAGGTTTTTGAATCTGTGAAATCTGTGTAATCTGTGGATGCTTCTTTCTTCAGGTGTCATATGATCGCCGAAACGGCCGCGCGGTTGCGCGAAAACATCCAGAAAGTCATCGTCGGCAAGGCTGACGTCATCGACCTGGCCCTCATCGCCATGGTATGCGAAGGCCACCTGCTGTTGGAGGACGTGCCCGGAACGGGCAAGACGACGCTGGCCAAGACCATCGCCGCCTCGCTCGGCTGCTCCTTCCGCCGCGTCCAGTTCACGCCCGACCTGCTACCCTCCGACCTGACCGGTATCTACTACTTCAACCAGCGCAGCCAGGAGTTCGAGTTTCGCCCTGGCCCGCTCATGGCCCAGATTCTCCTGGCCGATGAGATCAACCGCGCCACGCCGCGCACCCAATCGGCCCTGCTGGAGGCGATGCAGGAGCGCCAGGTGACGGTCGATATCGCCACCCATGCCCTGCCGCGGCCGTTTCTGGTGATGGCCACACAGAACCCCATCGAGCTGGAGGGAACCTTTCCGCTACCCGAAGCCCAGCTCGACCGCTTTTTGATGAAGGTCGCTCTGGGCTACCCCGACGCGGCCGACGAGAACGCCATGCTCGTTCGCTTCGAGCGCGACGACCCGCTGGACACGCTGAACGCCGTCGTCGGTCCAGACGACATCCTGGCCATGCAGAGCGACGTGCGCCGCGTGCGCGTCGAGGCGTCGGTGCGGCAGTACGTGGTCGACGTCTGCCGCGCCACCCGGCAGCACGCCGACATTCTGCTGGGGGCCAGCCCGCGGGCCACCCTGGCCCTCTATCGCGTCTGCCAGGCCCGAGCAGCCATCGCCGGGCGCGACTTCGTCATCCCCGACGACGTGAAAGCCATGTCGGCCCACGTGCTGACCCACCGCCTGGTCGTCAACCCGCAAACCCGCCTGCGCGGCCGAACGCCTGAAGACGTGGTGGGCGAGGTGGTTAATACGGTGCGCGTGCCGGTAGAGGCAGTGTGAACAGTATCCAGTTTTCAGTAACCACTATTCAGTCCATCGACCAAGACACTGAATACTGAACACTGGCTACTGATGACTGACAACTAACTCATGACCCAAAGCCTCGACGACCTCCACCTAGTCGCCCGCGAGACACGGCGCGAGGCGATGCGCCAGGCGCGGCAAGACCTGATGCTGGCCGCCGCCGGGGGCCAGGCGGCCGATCTGGACACAGCCGCCCGCGCTCGCGGCCTGGTCACGCGCGAGCGCGAGAACAGCATCTTCAGCGACGCCTGGCTGCCGCTGGCCCTACTCTTTCTGGTCATTGGCCTGTTGGCCGGGCGCAACGCCGGCTTCATCGCCCTGGGGCTGGTGCTGCTGCTCATTGTCGGCGTCAGCACCCTATGGAAAAACCTGTCCCTGCTGGGCGTCAGCTACGAGCGCCGCTTCGACCGCACCCGCGTCTTCCCTGGCGAGCCGATCGTGATGACCATCGCTATCCGCAACGACAAGGCGCTGCCGCTGACCTGGTTGCGCTTCCGCGACAACCTGCCCATCGCCCCCAGCGGCGAAATTCCCTCTCCGGCCAACGACCTGATCGGCAACTACACCCTGCAAAGCGTCTACTCCATGCAGAGCCACGAACGCGTCGAGCGGTCGGTCACGTTGCGCTTTCCGCTGCGCGGCTTCTACAAGATCGGCCCGGTCACCTACGAGTCGGGCGACATCTTCACCCTCTTTACGGTCGAACGCGAGCACCAGTACGTTGACACGCTCATCGCCTACCCGCAGATCTGGCCGCTGGAGGAGTTAGGCCTGCCGCCCAAGGAGCCGTTCGGCGAGTTGCGCGTGCGCCAGAGTCTCTTCACCGACCCTATACGCACCCGCGGCATCCGCGACTACCAGCCGCAAGACCGCTTCCGCGACGTGCACTGGAAGGCCACCGCCCGTCGCGGCCAGTTGCAGACCAAGGTCTATGACCCCTCGACGGGCATGACGATGGCCGTCTTCCTCAATGTGGCCACCTTTTCCCGCCCCTGGATGGGCTTTGACCCCGACCTGCTGGACCGGGCATCCATCGTCGCCGCGTCGATCTGCACCTCTGGCACACAAGAGGGTGGA
>CALLZA010000814.1 GCA_937858165.1 uncultured Ardenticatenia bacterium | reverse complement strand
CCGGCACCCGGTGGCGGGCGCCTGTTTGTTTCGGCCCGCTCGGGCGGGTGCCGGGCGGGGCCGGCCAATGTCCAGCGCCCCGCCCGCCCGGGTGCCCCCCCCCCCCCCCCCCGTGCTTCGGTGCGTCCGGGTCCCCCCCGCCCCCCCCCCCCCCCGGCGGCGGGGGGGGGGGGGGCCCCCCCCCCCCCCGCCCCCCGCCACTCGTCCCCAGATCGTCTACGCCGCCGTTGTGCTCGCCGTCTCGCTGTTGCTCTACCTGCCCCTCGGCCTGACACTGCGCGCCAACCCGGAGCTACAGCAGCGGCTGGAGCAACTGGAAGGGCCGCTGGACGCCCTGGCGGCGGGCGACGCCGGGCCGGTGGCGCGAGCGGCGCTGGCGACACTGGGCGGGTTCAGCGCCGGCGGCGACCCGCGCTGGACCTACAGCTTGCCGGGGCGACCACTGTTTGACCCCTTGACGGCTCTCCTGTTCTACGCCGGGTTGTGGGTAGCGTTGTGGCGCTGGCGGCGGCCGGTCTACGCGCTGCTGCTGGTGTGGCTGGCCGTGGCCCTGCTGCCCAGCGCTCTGTCGCCCGACGCGCCGAGCACAGTGCGGCTGGTGGGCGCGCTGCCGGTGGTTTACCTCTTGCCCGGCCTGGCGGTGGCGGCTGTCGGGGCGAGGCTGAGGACGTGGGCCGCGGCCGGCCAGCGCCGCGCCGCCCGCCGCGCGCTGGCCGGAGTGGTACTGGTGGCGGCTGTGCTGCTGCTGGCCGCCAACGGCTGGCGGACGGTAGGCAACGCCCGGCGCTGGTCGGCCGAGCTGGATACGCGCCTGCGCTACCAGACGGCCCTGCGTGACATTGCCCGCCACTGGCAGGCCGACGACGCGGGCGCGCCCGTTGTGGCCGAAGTGTTCTACGAGCCGATCGATGGTGCAAGCCTGCGCCGTAGCGTCGGTCGCGACCTGGTGGCGCGCTGGGTGCAGACGGGCGGCGGTGTGGCCGGGGCGCTGGTGTGGCCGGCCGGGCAGACGGCTGCGCGCCTCTATGTGCCGGAGTATGCGCCGCTGGATGGCGAACTGGCCAAGGCGGCCGGGCTGGGCGCGCCGGTCTTTCGCAGCACCGGCCAGCCGTCGTTTGCCGTCTATGCTCTACCGGCTGCGCCGGTGGTCGAGCTGACGCCGGCGACAGCGTCGTTCGGCGTACCGCCGGCCATCGCTCTGCGCGGCTTTGCACCGCTGAACGCGACCCAGGCGGTGGGCGAGGGCCAACTGCGCCTGCTGTCGGCTTGGGAGGTGCTGGCCCCGTTGCCGCCGGACGCGGCCATTTTCGTCCACCTGCGCGACGCGGCGGGCAACATTGTCGCCCAGCATGATGGGCTGGACGCGGCGGCCGAGACGCTGCAACCGGGCGACCGGGTGTTGCAGCGCCACGCCCTGGCCTTGCCTACCCTGTTCGATAGCGAGTACACGGTGGCCATCGGTCTCTATCGACGGAGCGACGGGACGCGGCTGGCCACGGCCGACGGGGGCAGTGATGTCGTATTGCTCGTTTGCTCGCCGGCGGGGGAGTCGGTAGGCTGCAATTTGCCATAGGTGAGGTACATGAGTAGGATATAAGTGGGAACGTAGTTGCTACGTTCGTCTCATCGGATATTCATAGGAGTGACCCCAGATGACTTTGAACCACCGACCGCACGTTCATCGTGCCCGGCGCGCCCTGGCGGCGTTCGCCCTTGTCCTTTTGGTCGGACTGCTGGGCGCTAGCCTGGCTTCGGCCGAGGATACCTCGCCTTCACCCCTCGTGCCCTTTGCCCCCACGACCGAGGAGCTACTGGCCGCGCCGCCGTCGATCAAGCGCTACGTGGCCGCCCACACGCTGCCCCTCTCGGCCCGCAGCGCGGCCGGGCTGGACAAGGCCGAGGCGACGATGTTCGCCTTCCTGCCCCTGACGACGTTCGGGTTTGCCCCACAGCCGGGCCAGGTAATGCTGACCGTCGGGGAGCCGAACGGGCTGAATGCCTGGGTAGCGTCGTGGACGACCGACGCCAACGCCACCGGTTATGAGTTGCAGGAGGCGCACGAAGCGGACTTCAGCGACGCCCAGACGATTGACGCGGGGATGCTGACGGAACTGCTGCTCCAGCGCACGCCCAGTCCGTCGAACGTTTTCTACTATCGCGCGCGCAGTGTGGTCGGTGGCCTGGCTGGACCGTGGTCGAATGTCGAACGGGTCGTCGGCGGCTTTCGCGATGACTTCGAGGACCCGAACAGTGGCTGGTCGATGCGCCGGACGACCTACATCGAGGAAGTCCACGGCCGCTATCAGGACGGTTACTTCGTCCTGGACGTCAACGACCGCTGGGACTGGGGCATCGCCAGCCCCGGTATGCCCGCGCCGCGCCTGCCTTATGTCATCGACTTCTATGGCATGATCGACGACGGTGGGGCTAACCTGTGGTCGTTCGGCGCGGTCTTCGGCGGCGACTGGCCGGCCGAGAACTGCCCAATGACCACCGACTCGGACGGCTGGTATAAGCACGGCGACTGCTTCAACCATTTCTATAACACCAACACCATCTTCTACGGCCCGCTGAAGCTGCTGTTCGAGCGCGTCGATTATCTGGAGTGGTGTCTACAGTGTGGCGGCAGCCCGCTGAAGCGCCTGGGCGACATTAACCCCGGCAGCATCAAGACGCTCAAGCTGGTCGATCCGACGGGCTGGAACCACTATCAGATCGAGGTGCGCGAGGACATCATTAGAATCTACGCCGCCAAGCTGGGCTTCGAGCCGGAGTTGCAGTACACGTATCGCGACACGCGCTACGTGGGCGACCCCTACTTCGGCCTGTTCGCCTCGACCGACGAGTACACCAACGGCATCTGGTGGTTCGACAACTTCCAGGTCATGCCTCTCGACTAACGGAAGGGATATCCACAGATGACCCAGATGTCACAGATTACCTCCGAGAAATCGGCGCAGCCTGTGAAATCTGTGGATGCTTTCTCTAGAAGGCAATACGCCTATTGGGAGACAGGGCCGGCGGCGAGCGCATGCTTGTCGCCGGCCCTTTGTCGTGGGCCGGGCGTCGGCTGGCCGTAGGCTACGCCTGTTTGCCCGGATGGGGCGGCGGCAGTACCATTGCGCCCATCTAGCGGTTTATCGAATCGGTGGTTCGTTGAACCGAGATAGGAGTAAAGAGCAATGAGAGCAAAGCAACCCGACGCCCGGCCGCCCGGCCGGCGGTCATGGCGCGGTCACTTTCTGATCGCCGCCCTGACCCTCCTCTGTGTCCTGGGCGTAACCCGTCTGAGTACGGCCGCTCAGATCGACGCCAAGCCCACCCCGCCGGCAGGCGATGCCCAATGGCCGTCGCCCTACGCTGACCTGGTGCCGTCTGACCTGGAGCTGCAGGCCATGCCACCCGGCATCGAGCGCTATCTGGCCGCGCATACGCTGCCGGCCGACGCCTTCATGCCCGCCGACCTGACGACCTCGTCTCTGACGGCCTCGCAGGCGTCTGTGCGGCCCGGTGGCGCGTTTGAGTATACCCTTACCATCCGCAACACGGGCGAGTTCGACATGCCGACCGAGGTGACGAATCCGTTGCCCGATGAGCTGAACTACCTGGACAGCGAGTGTGACGCGCCGCTGAGCGACGCGTGTGAGTTTGCCGGCGGCGTGCTGACCTGGCGTGGGCCGGTGCCGGAAGGGCGAACGGTCACGCTCACCGTCTTTGTCCAGCTCAAGAACGGCGTTGCCGGCGACACCGAAGTCGTCAACACCGCTCACATCGAAAGCGCGGAGCAGAGCTTCGACCGCAGCGCGACGATCACCGTCGAAGAGGCCCTTTCGTCACCCAAGCAACTGCTGCCGCTGACTATCTTTGGCCTGCTGCCCGATCCCGGCCCGGTAACGCTGCACGCCGGCCAGCCGAACGGCCAGAACGCCTGGATCTGTCTCTTATACACATCTCCGAGCCCACGAGACCGTACTAGATCTCGTATGCCGTCTTCTGCTTGAAAAAAAAAACAACAACAATATCGTAGTAGTAGATAGAACTAACCATCACAAGACACCAGCATAGACTGAACCCAACAAGAACTAGCTATACTAGAAAAGACTA
>CALLZA010000813.1 GCA_937858165.1 uncultured Ardenticatenia bacterium | reverse complement strand
GTAGGCGTGCGCCACTGCGCGCCGCGGTGTTTCATCCTGGGGGATGTAGAGGCGCCCGCGGGCGGCAAGCCCGTCCTCGCCCATCCCCCGCCCAACCCACGCGGGGCTCTGCCGATGGGAATCTGTCACCCGGAAGTCCATCGCGAGCGAGAAGCCGTCAACCGCATAGCTCATCAGGAAGTCGTCGGGCTTGTGGCTCTTAAGCAGGGTCAATTAGTTGGGCAGCCCCCGCCGCTGGCACAGGGACAGGATTTCGCGGAAAGCATCGCCGGCCGTCTCCTTGGGAATGAACGGCTGATACTGAATGAGGCCACCCTGCCCGTAAGCCCGCTTGAAGTCAGGCACGTAGTCGAGCAGAAAGTGGAACTGCACGTGCGGCTGCCGGTAGCGCTTGACGCCGCTAACGTTGCCAAGCATGTGCTTGCCAAAGTTGACAAACCGCACCCCCACGTCGCTCATCATCGGCTGCATAAACACCCAGATGATCGACCGCGGCACAATGCCGAACAGGTTGGGGCCGAGATGCTGATTCTCCAGTCGCATGGTCTGCGCCGGGACGGGATCGGCGCCGGGCGGCAGGTAGTTGGCACGATGGACGTCCCCCTGGCCCAGCGCCTTGCCGGCGGCCAGCGAGTCAATCCAGCCGACGACGTAATCAGAGTGGTCGGTGTTCTCGTGAAAATAGTTGAACATCTCATCCAGATTGGCGCGCGCGCACGTTTCGACATCGAGCAGACCGGAGTAGATGCGCTTCATCTGTAGCGTCAGGCTGGTGAAAATGCCCAACATGCCAAACCCGCCGATCGCGGCGTGGAAGACATCGCTGTTGGCCTCCCGGCTACAGGTGATCGTCTCGCCCGACGCCAGCATCAGATCAAACTCGAGGATGTGATCCCCGATCGGCCCAGCCTTGTAGGCGTTCTTGCCGTGGACGTTCATGGCCGCCGAGCCGCCCATCGTCGTGAAGCTCGTGCCTGTGGCCACCGGCGGCCACCAGCCGTCTTCCAGGACGTGTTGCCACAACTGGGCCAATGTCAAGCCCGGCTCGACGCGGATGCGCCCCGTCTCCGGGTTCCAGTCGAGCACGCGGTTCATGCGCCGCAGATCGACGATGACGTTCTCGCTGTTCATGGCCGCGTCGCCGTAACTGTTGCCGCCACCACGCAGGCCGACACTCCGGCCACTGCGCCGGGCCAACAGCAACACCTCATGCAAGGCCTCGGCCGTCGCCGGGCGATAGACGTAGCTGAGACTGCGCGTCACGCCGCCCCACGAGCCGACCTCTTCCAGGTGGTCAGCGGGCATAAGGTTGGCCGGCGGTGCCTTGGTCTCATGGCGCGCGCCGGTGGGTTTGGTCTTGATTGGGTTCATGTTGTTTCCGCTGGATTGGGTTACCGTGGCCGGCCGCCGGGCAAAGCGACCGCGCGGCCGGGGCAGCCCGCTAGAAGTTCAACCGTCGGAAGATGACCGACGGCAGGGCGCGGACGACGAGGCTGACCAGTCGCCAGCGCGGTGGAACGTAGGCCACTTGCTGCCCACGGTTCACCGCGTCCAGTGTTCGCGCCGCCGCCTCGTCGGGCGAAACAACCCAGAAGGTGCGCGCCGCGTTCTTCAACAGGTCGGTGTCGACGAAGCCGGGTTTGATGGTGGTCACGCGGACGCCATGGCGCGACAGGCGATTGCGCAGCGCCTCCAGGTAAGTGTCGAGACCGGCCTTGCTGGCGTTGTAGACCGGGCTGCCGACGCGCCCGCGGTCGCCGGCGATGGAACTGATGCCAACGATGCGCCCGGCGCGTGCCGCCTCAAAGCGGACGGCGGCCTGATTGAGCCAGGCGATCGCCCCCAACAGGTTGGTGCGCACCATTGCCTCGTCCTTGGCGAAGTCGTATTCATGCAGTTTGACCGGCGGCTGGACGGCGGCGACGTAGATGATCAGGTCCAGCCCGCCCAGGTCGCGGGTGATCTGGTCGAACAGCAGTGGCACCTGCTCATACTCGGTGACGTCGTGGACGTAGGGGCAGATGGCCCCGCGACCACCGGCCGCGGCCGTGTCGCGCAAAGCGGCCAGCTCCGCCTCGCGACGGGCAACGGCGGCGACACGATACCCCTGGGCGGCCAGCCGGTGGGCCAGGGCCGCCCCCAGTCCAGACGACGCGCCGACGACGATGGCCCGGCGCTGCGGCTCCAGGGGGCGATTGACAGGAGAAGTGTGATCGGGCATGGGTTTCCTTGTGGCCGCGCCAACCGGTGCCGGCCAAGCGCGGGGATCGGCGGTGATTCGGCCAGACCCACTTATGCATTCTAGCAAAAAGCCCGTGGCTGTAAAGCGCGCTCGTTCAACTCACATCCACTGCGCCCTTGACAAATTAGTTCGTCGGCGTACAATTCGTACTTGCATATTTCGCGGACGAAGGAAGTGATTATGCGGACACACCACGCTCATGACCCTGATCGGGCCGAACAGCTGCTGGCTTTTGCCGAGTCGCTCTACGCCGCCGGCGATCCGCGCGCCATGCGTCTCATGGACCAATTACGGCGCGTGTCGCACCAGATGTACCGCCTAGGCGAAACCAGTCTGAACGAAGCCGGGTTCTCTTCGGCCCAGTACCGCGTGCTGATGAGTCTACTCTTCGACGAGTGGCTGGGCAATCACGACGGCATGAACCCGTCGGCGATAAGCGACCAGCAGGGCACAGGTCGCAACACGGTCAGCGCCCTCATCCGCAGCCTCGAAGAGGACGGTCTCATCGAACGCCGGCTGGACGAGCGCGACCGGCGGCGCTTCAACATCGGCCTGACGGACGTCGGCCGGCAGCGCGTGCGCCAACAGGCAAACAGCTACATGCAATTTACCGACGCCATCTTCACCGAGTTCACGCCCGAGGAGATGGAGACGTTTAGCGCCCTGCTACAGAAACTCAATCACTGCGCCCAAACCTTCAAGGAACAGGCGAACTCACCATCGGGAGGACTTCATGCAACTCGCCAGTAGAGCGCCCGCCGCGCCAAAGCAACGTCGGATGGGCAAACCCAACATGGCCTCGCTCGGCCGCAGTCTGCGCTACCTAGCGCGCTATCCGCGCCTGACATTGGGGGCCACGCTAGCGCTCATCATCGCCACGGCCGCCCAGCTGGTCGTGCCGCAACTCGTGCAGCGCATCATCGACACCATCGTTGCCAACGCCACCAACCAGGGCATCCTGTCGCTACCGGCCAACGTCCAGACCATCGCCGCTGAGCAGCTGGGACTGGATCTGACGGCCGCCCAGGCACAACTCGACGACGCGCCTCGGTTGCTGATCATGGCCACGCTGACCATTGTCCTGTTCGCCGTGGCCCGCGGCGTCTTCGCCTTTGGCCAGAACTTCATGTCGCAGGCGCTGTCGGAGAACATCGCCTTCGACCTGCGCAACGACCTATTTTCCAAGATTCAGCGCCTCAGCTTTAGCTACCACGACAAAAATCGCACCGGCCAGCTGATGATCCGCGCCACCGACGATGTGGAGCGGCTGCGCGTCTTCATCGGCCAAGGGCTGTTGCTGGCCTTGCAAGCCCTCATTCTGCTGGCTGGCACGCTGATCATTCTGCTGCTGACCAATGCCCGGCTGACGCTGGTCGTGCTGCCCATCCTGCCCCTGGCGCTGCTTATCTTCATGGGCTTTGGGGCCATCGCCCAGCCGCTGTTCGTTGAGGTGCAGAAGCGCCTCGGCCGCGTCAACACGACGCTCCAGGAGAACCTGGCCGGGCTGAAGGTTGTCAAGGCGTTCACCAGCGAAGCTCGCGAGGAGAAACGCTTCCACGACAGCATCGACCATCTGCTGGAGCAACGCGTCAAGGTTAGCCGCATCTTCTCCTTCCTGTTCCCGTTCATCTTCCTGATCGCCAACCTGGGTCAGGCGGCCGTGCTCTACTTCGGCGGTCGGCAGATCATCAACGGCACTCTGACGCTGGGGGAGTGGCAGAAGTTTAGCCTCTACCTCATCTACGTCTTCATCCCGATGGGCCAACTGGGCTTCATTATCTCCCTGATGGCCCAGGCCGGGGCCAGCGCCGAGCGCATCTTCGAGATTCTGGACACGAAGAACGACGTGGAGAACAAGCCCGGCGCGGTCGATGTCAGCACCGTCGAAGGGCGAGTCGAATTCCGCGACGTGACCTTCCGCTACTTCCAGGGCAGCGAGCCGGTGCTCAACGACATCAGCTTCAGCGCCGAACCGGGCCAGACCGTGGCTCTGTTGGGCGCAACGGGCAGCGGCAAGAGCAGTATCATCAATCTCATCCCGCGCTTCTACGACGTCAGCGAAGGGCAAGTGCTCATCGACGGCCACGACGTGCGCGACCTGACGCTAGAGAGCCTGCGGCAGCACATCGGCATCGTCCTGCAAGAGACGGTGCTGTTCAGCGGCACCATCCGCGACAACATCGCCTTCGGCCGGCCGAACGCCACCGACGATGAGATCGTCGCCGCCGCCCAGGCGGCCGCCGCCCACGACTTCATCACCGCTTTCCCTCAGGGGTACGAGACGCCGGTCGGCGAGCGCGGCGCGACGCTGAGCGGCGGCCAGAAGCAGCGTGTGGCCATCGCCCGCGCCCTGCTGCTCGACCCCCACATCCTCATCCTCGACGACAGCACCAGCAGCGTCGATCTGAACACCGAGTACGAGATTCAGAAGGCGCTCGATACGCTCATGAAGGGGCGCACCAGCTTCGTCATCGCCCAGCGCATCAGTACCGTGCTCAACGCCGACCAGATTCTTGTCCTCGACAAGGGTAGCGTCGTCGCCCGCGGCACACACGAGGAGTTGATGGAAGAAAGCCCCGTCTACGCTGATATCTATCATTCGCAGTTGGCGGAGGACGTGAAGGCCTAGGTTTCAGGTTCCAGGGGCCAGGGAAGAGCGTTCTTCCCTGGCCCCTGGAACCTGATCCCTGCTCGGAGAGAACATTATGATGGATCATCCGCAACGATTTGCCGCCGAGACGAGCAAGCCACGCAGCGCCGGGGCCACGCTAGGGCGGCTGTGGCAGTACTTCCGCCGCTATAGCTGGGCGCTCCTGCTGGTGGCTCTGCTCATCATCGGCAGCACCTACATGCAAATTCTCATTCCCGACCTGACCGGCCAGGCGGTGGACTGCTACCTCACCCCGTTTACAACGGCGCGCGCAGCGGGCGGCGCAACGGACTCGGGTCTGAGCGAACTGTTGGCCGCCGGCGGCGAGGAGGCGTTCAGCAACTGCTGGTACACCACGCCGCGCCTCGATGCCACGGCGACCGAGACGCTCAGCGGTCTGGGCGGGATCGTCCTGCTCATCGCCGGCCTCTACGTCGGCAGCGCCATCCTCAGCGGCCTGATGTTCTACCTGATGAGCCTGTCCGGCTATCGCGTCCTGCGCGACTTGCAGGCCAGGGTCTTCGGCCACATCCACCATCTGTCGCTCGGCTACTTCACCAAGCACGAGGCGGGCGACGTGATGAGCCGCTTCACCAACGACAGTGATACGTTGCAACAGGTCATCGGCTTCGGCCTGGTCTCCGTGCTCCAGGGCGCGCTGCAAATCGTCTGGACCGTGTGGGTGATGGTGAGGCTCAACGCACCGTTCGCCCTGATCAGCCTCGTCACCCTGCCCCTGATGTTCTTCGCCACGCGCTGGTTCTCCGGCCAGGCGCGCAAGGCGTTCCGACGGGCGCGACAGCAAATCGGCAACGTCAACGCCGACTTGCAGGAGAGCATCTCCGCCGTGCGCGAGGTACAGGCGTTCAGCCGCGAGGATGAGAACATCCAGAATTTCCGCGAGAGCAACGCCGCCAACCGCGACGCCAACATCCGCGCCCAGGCCTATACCGGCGCGCTCGGCCCGACGCTGGAGGCGCTGAGCTATGTCAGTCTGGCCGTCGTGGCCGGCGTCGGCGGCCTGTTGCTGCTCAACAGCACCGGCGCGTTGGGCGGGGCCATCTCGGTCGGCCTGATCATCACCTTCATCGGCTACACCCAGCAGTTCAACCGCCCGGTGCAGCAAATCGCCACCCAGTGGGCCACGCTGCAAAGCGCCGTGGCCGGGGCGGAGCGCATCTTCGGTCTGCTCGATGAGCCGGCGGAGATCGTCGACAGCCCCACGGCGACGGAACTGCCGATCATCGCCGGCCACGTTGTCTACGAAGACGTCTGGGCGGAGTACAACCCGGGCGAGCCCGTCCTGCGCAGCGTCGACATCGAAGCGACGCCCGGCCAGACGGTCGCTATCGTCGGCCCGACCGGCGCGGGCAAGACGACGATCATCAACCTGCTGCCGCGCTTCTGGGACGTCACCGCCGGGCGCATCACCATCGACGGCCACGACGTGCGCGATGTAAAGCAACAAAGCTTGCGGCGACAGATCGGCATTGTGCTACAGGATACGTTCCTGTTTAGCGACACGGTGATGAACAACATCCGCTACGGCCGCCCGGAGGCCGGCGACGACGAAGTCATCGCCGCGGCGCAACTGTCGCACGCGCATGAGTTCATCGAGCGCCTGCCGGACGGCTATCAGACGGTGCTGGGCGAGCGCGGCGCGGGTCTGAGCCAGGGACAGCGCCAGTTACTGGCCATCGCCCGCGTGGCCCTCATCGACCCGCGCATCCTTATCCTTGACGAGGCGACCAGCAGCGTGGACACGCGCACCGAACGGGAGATTCAGCGGGCGCTGGAGCAGTTGCTCCGCGGACGGACGAGCTTTGTCATCGCCCACCGCCTGAGCACCATTCGCCACGCCGACCAGGTGCTGGTCGTCGATGGCGGCGAAGTGGTCGAGCGGGGCACACACGACAGCCTGCTGGCCGCCGGCGGGCGCTATGCCGACCTCTACATGAGCCAGTTCCGGCGCAAGGGGGCTGAGGAGGAACCGGTGGAGGGAGAGACGGCTGAAGAAGCGTTCCTCTTCGCCGCGGACTAATGCTACTGGGCGGGCGAACGGGCGGACTTACCCTCGCCCGGTCGCCCGCGCCGCAATCAGCCGCGGAGTTGCTGTCGCCAGCGCTGCCAGCCCTCGCGTAGCTGCAAAGAACGGGCGCGTACGGTGCCCACAATACCGTAGGGCAGGAAGATGACGATCAGCATGAAGATGATGCCATAAATGAGCGTCCACGATGAGCCAAACCAGCGCTCCAGCCAGTAGCCCAGCAACTGAATGATCGCCGCGCCCAGGACGGGGCCGACCAGCGTGCCCACACCGCCGATAATAGTCATGGCCAGGGCGTCGATGGTGCGGCCGACGCTGAGCATCGAGGGCGTCACACTGACGTTATAGAGGGCAAACAGCGCCCCGGCCAGCGCGGCGAAGACGCCGGCGGCCACGAAAGCGATAAGCTTGAACCAGAAGGTGTTGAAGCCGATCATCGTCGCCCGGTTCTCGTTCTCGCGGCTGGCGATCATGACACGTCCGGTGGGTGAATCGACCAGCCGCTTGGTCATGAGGAAGACGGCGATGAAAAAGACCAGCGCCAGGTAGTAGAAGCGGGTGCGGTGGTCGGTGGCGCTCAGATAGTCCGGGACGGCGAAACCATGCAGTCCGTCGTCGGCCCCGGTGTAGGCGCGGAAGTCGCCCGCCTCAGCCAAAATGTAGAACATCTCGGCGAAGGCCAGCGTGACCATCGCCAGATAGACCCCCTTGACGCGCAGCGACAGCACACCGAAGACGAGGCTCTGCACCAAGGCGATGACGACCACGGCAATCAGGGCCAGGCCGAACGGCCAGTTGAAGTTGCGGCCGATCAGGATGGCAATGGCGTAGCCGCCAGTGCCGAAGAACATCGCGTGGCCGAAGGAGAGAATGCCGGTGTAACCCAACAACAGGTCATAGCTCATGGCAAAGATGCCCAGAATAAGCATCTGGATGATCATGCCCTGCCAGAACTTGGCGTAGCCGCTCTCAGCGCGCTGGGCCAGTTGCTCCAGCAACGTCGCGCCGGGCTGCACAGCCTCTGCGTCACCGATGGTCAGCGCGGCAATGGCCGGAAACAGGACCAGAAAGGCCAGAACAAGCAAATAGGGCCACCACTGGCCAAGCCAGCGCCGGGTTGGGGATTGGGCCGATAGGGGCAAGGTGTTCTCCATATGCTTTCACCAGTTCCCTCGCCCCGTGGGAGAGGGCTAAGGAGACGGCGCTCCCACTACTCTTTCTTACCAAAAATCCCCGCCGGCTTCACCAGCAGCACAATCGCCATAATTAGCACCGTCGAAGCGCGGGCAATGGCCGGGCTGCCCTTGATCACCGTGTCGATGAACGGCAAATCGATGCCCGCGGCGACGAAGTGGTCACCGAAAGCCCGCGCCATCCCCAGCACAATCGTGCCCACGGCCGCGCCGACGTAACTGCCCATGCCACCGATGACGACAGCGATGAACGCCTGGAGCTGGAAGATGCCGCCCATAGCCGGGAAGACACCTAGATAGGGCGCGGCGATGACCCCGCCCATGGCCGCCAGGGCCGACCCCAGAGCAAAGACGAAGGTGAACACCCGCCGCACGTTGATGCCCAGCGCCTGCACCATCTCGCCGTCCTGAACACCGGCGCGGATGATCATGCCGATGCGCGTCCGGCGCAGCAGCAGGCCGACGGCGATGAAGACCAGAATGCCGACGGCAATGATGAACAGGCGATAGGTCGGAAAGGCGCGGCCGAGCACGTCGATCGACTGGCAATGCTCGGTGAACCACGACGCGAACGAATCGGAGCGGCAGCCGGCGGCAAAGAGCGACGGCGGCGGCATGGGGGGGTTGGCCTCTTCACCCCACACCGCTTCGATGAGGTCGATGCCGGCGATACTGAGACCGAGCGTCAGCACCAGTTGGGTGACCGGGTTGCCATAGAACGGCCGAATGAGGGCCATTTCGACAGCCACACCGGCCAGCGCACCGGCAATTGTGCCCAGAACGATCGCCAACACAAAGCGCATGTCGGGCGACATCGCCAGCAGGAACGTCTCGCCCGGGTCGCGCACGAGCAGCAGAGCGTAGCCGATGGCCGCCGACAGCGCGGCAATAAGCAGAGTCTGCCACACCGGGCGCGGCGGCAACTCGTCCTTCACTTCCTTCGGGGCCACCAGCAACCCGAGAGGCAACCCGGCCAACAACATTAGCGTCACCCGTTGCAGCATCGCCGCCATCGGCTCCTGGGCATTGGCGGTAGTCACCGCGCCGCCGACAGCGGTGATGCTGAAGGCGTTCAGGGCGCGAATGGGGAAGCCGCGCAGGGCCAGGAAGACAAGGCTCGCCGCGACCAGCAGCAGAACAACGGTGGCGATCTGCCGGCCGCGCGCGGTGTGGACACGGTGCCAGAAGTGGCGGCCGAACTGCTGGGCCAGCGAGACGGCGGCGATGAGGACAAAGAAGAAGGGCAGCGTGTTGAACAGCAGGCGTGGATTCATGAACGTCGATAGGCCGACGTAGGCCCCCAGCACAAACAGCACGCCGTGGGCAAAGTTCAGCACGTCCATCAGGCCGAAGATGAGCGACAGGCCGGAGGCGACTAGAAAGTAGAGCGCCGCCAGGGTCGCCCCGGACAGCATGATCGACATCCAGACCTTCGGCTCCATGCTCTGCACGACGCCGGCCAGCAAGACGACCGCCACGGCGACGACGATTAACAGGCCGCGGTTGTTCTTCCAAATCGAAGTCATAGCGGCTCCCTTAGGCGGCTCCCAGGTAACGCTTGATGGTCGCTTCATCCTTGACCAGATCAGCCATCAGGCCGCTGCTGACCGACCGACCGGTCTCGATGATGGTGTAGCGATCGGCCAACTGGCTGGCCATGATGAAGTTCTGTTCGACGAGCAAAACGGTCGTATGGACCGACAGTTGGCGAATGGCCTCGATCATCTGCTCGATGATGACCGGGGCCAGCCCCTCGCTCGGCTCGTCGATGAGCAGCAGTTCGTTCTCCGGCACCAGGGCGCGGGCCACGGCCAGCATCTGCTGTTGCCCGCCGGAAAGGTTGCCGCCAGGCAGCTTGATGAGCCGCTTCAGGTCGGGAAAGAGGTCGTAGATGAAGTCGGCGCGGCGGCTCAGGTCGCCCGGTTTGCGCTCAGCAATGCGCAGGTTCTCCTCGACGGACAAGGCGCGGAAGATGGCCCGATGCTCGGGCACGTAGCCGATGCCGCGGGCGGCGATCCGGTAGGCCGGCTCGCCCTGAATCTCGCGGCCGTGCAGGGCGACCACCCCGTGGCGCGGCGGCGTCAGGCCGATGATCGACTTGAGCGTTGTCGTTTTGCCCGCGCCGTTGCGCCCCAGGAGCACGGTGATGCTGCCGGCGGGCACTTCGACCGACACGCCGTCCAGAATGTGGAACTGGCCGATGTCGGTCTGAATGTCTCTCACTTCCAGAACGTTACCGCGCGTTTCGATCATCGCCCCACACTCCGGCTCTCTGCCTCCCCTGCGCCTCTGCTCCCCCGCTCCCCTGCCTGGCCAGTTAAATCCCCATAAAGATCGCCCAGATACGCCGCCTGCACCATCTTGTTGCCGGCAATCTCCAGCGGCGTGCCCTCGGCCAGCAGCGCCCCCTGATGCATGACCGAGATGCGGTCGGAGACGTTCATGACCAAGTCCATCTTGTGCTCGACGAGGATGATCGTCTTGTTGCCCGCGCCGCGGATGCTCTGGATGACCTCCATCAGCATCGGGATCTCCTCGCGGGCCATGCCCGCCGTCGGCTCGTCGAGCAGCAGCAGGTCGGGGTCGGCGGCCAGCAGGATACCCATTTCCAGCTTGCGCTTGCCGCCGTGGGGCAACAGGCGCGCCGGCAGCGCCGACTGGCCTGCCAGCCCCACCTGGGCGACGATGACCGCGGCCTGCTCTTCGTACTGCCGGAAGTGACGGTGGTGTTGCCAGAACTTGTAGCTGTCGGCGCCGACGGCCTGCGCCGCCAGCCGCACGTTCTCCAGCACGGTCAGGTTGGGGAAGACGTTCGTGATCTGGAAGGAGCGGCCGATGCCCAGGTGCGCCCGGCGATGGGCGGGGCGGTCGGTGATGTCCTGGCCCTTGAACAACACGCGGCCGCTGGTCGGCCGGATGTTGCCGCTGAGCAGGTTGAAGAAGGTCGTTTTGCCCGCGCCGTTGGGGCCGATGATGGTGTGCAGCGTGTGGGCCTGCACCTTCATGCTGACCCCGGCCACGGCCACCAACCCGCCAAACGCCTTGCGCAGGTCTTGCGTCTCCAGAATCGTCGAATCGTCCATGATGAGAGGTCTCACGCAAAGACGCAAAGTCCGCCAAGCTCAAAGGCTTTCTCACTTAGCGTTCTTTGCGTCTTTGCGTGAGCATTATTCAAACGTTCTTACTCCGTGCAGCGGTCGGCGTACGCGTCAACCAGATTACACGGCGGCTCGGTCCGTTCCGGGCCAAACTCTTCGACCAATTCGACGAAGCGGAACTCCGCATCGGTGACGCTGACGACGCGCACGAAGTACAGCGTTTGCAGCGCAACGTGGTCAGAGGCACGGATGGTCGTCGTGCCCTTCGGCCCCTCGAACGAGAAGTTATCTTCGTAGACGGTCCGCAGCGCTTCAGCGCTGGAGTCGCCGTTGGTGGCCTCCAACCCTTCGACGGCCATAATGGCGGCCATCATACCACCCGAAGCCCACAGATCGGGCGGCGTGCCATGCTCTTCCATGTGGCGCTCCACCAGCCAGTCGTTGATCTCGTTGTTGGGCAGGGTGTAGTGGTAGACCTGGATGCCGACCACACCGAGCGCGTCGGCGTAGCCCGCGGCCAGTGTCTGGTTGTCGCCCACACCGGTGCCGACAGTCATCTCGTCGAAGACGCCCAGCTGGCTCATCTGCTGGAACATCGGCGCGAAGCCCGCACCGGCCCAGGAGACGATCAGCACGTCGGCGCCCGAGTCAAGAATCTGGTTGATGTAGGACGTGAAGTCGGTCGTCTCGATGGGGGCGTAGATCGTGCCGCAACCCTCGGCCGTGTCGTTGGTGGTAAACTGGCCGCCGCCGCCGGTGACGATGGCGTAGAAGGCGCAAGCCGAGCCGATGCCGAAGGCGTTGTCCGGAGCGATCTGAACGAACGTCTCGCCCATGCCCAACAGACCAGAGCCCATGACCAGGGCGTCCTGGACGCTGGTGCGGCTGGTGCGGAAGGTGTTGGGGCTGAAGTTCTCGGCGGTGATGGCCGGTGCCGCGGCCGGCTCGGCGATGTAGATGACGTCGTTCTCCTCAGCCACCGGAATGGTCGCCAGGGCGGCGCTGGAGCTGACGTTGCCGATCAGGATGTCGGCCCCCTCAGCCTCGATCAGTTCGCGGGCCTGGGTCACGGCCGTGTCTGGGTCGCTACTGTTATCCATCTCGACGACGCGAATCGGCCGCCCAGCCACTTCCATCGTACCTTCGGTAGCGTACTCCAGACCCAGGTAGAACCCCTGCGTCTGGCTGGGGCCATAGATGGCCAGCGCGCCCGACTTGTCGGTCATCAGGCCGATGACCAGTTCTTCGCCGGCAAAGGGCTGCTCGCCCTCGGCCGCGGCTTCCTCGGTCGGCTCCTCAGCAGGAGCCTCGGTCGGCTCTTCGGCAACCTCTTCGGTCGGCTCTTCGGCAACTTCCTCAGTGGGTTCCTCGGCCGGGGCTTCGGTCGGCTCCGCGACGACGGCCTCGGTCGGCTCCACAGCGGGGACTTCGGTTGCGACCGTCTCGGGGGTCGCGCCGCCGCAGGCACTGATGGTCAGCGCCAGCATGGTCAGCAGAGACAAAACGATCAACAGCATTCGACGGTTTTTCATCACTCTCCTCCAAATCACAAACTTGAACGCAATTTCGCCGTTCACAGGGATCGGCGGTCGGCAGCTACGGCAGGCTTTGGGCCTCACCGCCGCCCTGCATATCGCGAACGAAACCGCGAGTCAGGGCGTCTCTCAGTCACCGACAGTCCCACTCTTATACCATTGCGTAGTTACGCTTTGGTTACACGTCCGTTCGTAGTAGGCGATTTATCGCCGTTCTACGGAACGCGGCTATAGGAGTTCAATAAAATAATCGGTACATATGCTGTCTCTTATACACATCTCCGAGCCCACGAGACCGTACTAGATCTCGTATGCCGTCTTCTGCTTGAAAAAAAAAAAACAAAAACATAAAAAAAAAAACAAATAATAAAAAAAAAAAATAAAAAGATATCTGATCACACCAACTATAAAATGACAACATACTGAAACGACAAAGAATATAGACACCACTACAATATACATAGAGTCTACCAGTAC
>CALLZA010000812.1 GCA_937858165.1 uncultured Ardenticatenia bacterium | reverse complement strand
GATGGGAGTAAGGCATTATCACTCATACGCGTGTTGAGTAGTCGATTATAGGGTGTTACTATGACTCCATCATTGATTTTTGTGCGTGGCTTTGAGAGTGTAGTGGATTCGATACGCGTATTCTTTTTTTTTTCAAGCAGAAGACGGCATACGAGATCTAGTACGGTCTCGTGGGCTCGGAGATGTGTATAAGAGACAGGGTCCGCACCGTGCAGACGGCCTCCAGCTGCCGCCGCGCCTGCGCCCCGCTGCCGAACAGGGCCACGACGCGCGCCTCCGCCCGGGCCAACGTGTCGGTAGCCGCGCCACTGGCCGCGCCGGTGCGGATGGCCGTCAGGCTGCTGCCTTCGATGAGGGCTTGCGGCGCACCGGTGGCGGCGTCGACGACGAGCACCAGGGCATGGATGAGCGGCAGGCCGCGCGCGGGATTGCTATCGAAGACGGAGACAACCTTCAGCCCCAGCGCGCCGCCGTCGTCGGGGGCATAGAAGGGCATGACCAATGTGCTGTCCCCGTCGCCGATGCCCAGGTGGACGCGCAGCGGCACTTGCGCCCGCCCGGCGGAGAGTTGGACGTAGCCGGCCTTGACGGCGGCGATGGCCTCGGCCATCGGCAGCGCGCGGCGCACGTCGGCGGCGGAGAAGAGGCGGAGTTGCATGACGTAGCGCGATTCTCCAGAATCGCGCGATTCTGGAGAATCGCGCTACTCGATACCCAGATACACCTTCTGCACCATCGCGTTGCGCTGCAACGCCCGGGCGTTGTCGCTCAGCACAATCTCGCCCGTCTGCAAGACGTAGCCACGGCTGGCGATTTGCAGGGCCATCAGGGCGTTCTGCTCCACCAGCAGGATGGTCGTCCCCTGGCGGTTGATCTCCTCGACGATGCTAAAGATGGCCTCGACCAGCACCGGGGCCAGCCCCATCGACGGCTCATCGAGCAGCAGCAGGCTCGGCCGCGACATCATCGCCCGGCCCATCGCCAACATTTGTTGCTCGCCGCCCGATAGCGTACCCGACACCTGCCCCCGTCGTTCTTTCAGCCGCGGGAAGAGGACGTAGACGCGCTCGATGTCCTCGGCAATGCCCGCCTTGTCATTGCGGTGGAAGGCGCCCATCTCCAGGTTCTCCAGCACGGTCATGCGCGAGAAGACGCCGCGCCCTTCGGGAACCATGGCTACGCCCCTGGCCGCCAATTGGCTGGCTTTGTAGCTACTGAGGTTCTCGCCGTTCAGGGTGGCCGTGCCGCTGGTCGGCCGCATCAGGGCACAGATGGTGCGCAGCGTCGTCGTCTTGCCCGCGCCGTTGCCGCCGATGAGCGTGACGATCTCGCCCTTGTCAACGGTGAGCGAGATGCCCTTCAGGGCGTGAATCTTGCCGTAGTAGGCGTGAACGTCGTTGAGTTCCAGCATGGCGGTCATGACGACGCTTCCTCCATCGATTCAACCGTCAGGTGCGCCGCGCCGGCCGCGCCGCGCCCCAGATAGGCTTCGATAACCCGCGGGTTGCCCTGAATCTCGACCGGTGTACCCTGAGCGATCTTCTCGCCGTAGTCCAGCACGGTGATGTCCTCAGAGATGCCCATGACAACGCGCATGTCGTGTTCGATGAGCAGAATAGTGATGCCGACTTCGTCGCGCAGATGGCGGATGAACTCGGTCGTCTCGGCCGTCTCGCGCGGGTTCATGCCCGCTGTCGGCTCGTCAAGCAGCAGCAGCTTGGGGTTGCCGGCCAGCGCGCGAGCGATCTCCAGCCGCCGCTGGTCGCCATAGGGCAGGTTGCGGGCCAGGCTGTCGCCCTTGCCGCGCAGGCCGACGAAGCGCAGCAGTTCGCGCGCCTCGCCCACTGCCTTCTCCTCCTCAGCCCGGGTGCCCCGCAGCCCCAACACCGGGCCATACCAGGGGGAGCGCAACCGCGGCTCCATGCCGGCCAGGATGTTCTCGATGGCCGACATGTAGGCGAACAGGCGAATGTTCTGGTAGGTGCGGGCAATGCCCAGGCGGGTGATCTTGTCCGGCGAGCGCCCTTTCAGCGACGTACCGTCGAAGACGATGTCGCCGTCGTCGATCTGGTAGAAGCCGGTGATACAGTTGAAGAAGGTCGTCTTGCCCGCGCCGTTGGGGCCGATGATGCTGACGATGCTGCCCTTAGGGATGGCGAAGCTCAGCCGATTGACGGCCACCAGCCCGCCAAAGCGCTTGGTGACGTTGGTTGCTTCCAGGATATTGCTACTTGCCATAATGTTCTCCCGCAACGGTTCGTAGTGAGCGCCCTAAGCCGCGTTCCCCGGTTCGTAGTGAGCGGCTTTAGCCGCGTTCTTCTCGCCGGACGGCGCTAAAGCGCCTGACTACAAACCAGCTTACGTCAGCGGCTGGACCTCTTCGTGCAATGGCGCTTCGGCCGCGGCCACGGCCGGGTCGTCCGTATCGTCGGCGTGCAGCTCGCGCCGCCGCACGGCACTGGGCCACAGCCCCTCCGGCCGCACCAGCATCATGACGATGAGCAGGATGCCGTAGATCAACAGCCGGAACTCGACGAACTCGCGCAACAACTCCGGCAAGCCGACGAGCACGAACGCGCCCAGGATGACCCCCGGCAGGCTGCCCACGCCGCCGACGATGATGATCGCCAGCACGTTGATGGAGATGAGCAGCTCGAAGCTGTTGGGGAAGACAGAGCCGACGCGCGAGCCGAAGATGGCCCCCGATAGCCCGGCAAAACCCGCGCCGATGGCGAAGGCCAGCAGTTTCGTGCCCACCAGATTGATGCCCACCGCCTCGGCCACGTCCTCATCCTCACGCACGGCCATCCACTGCCGCCCGGCGCGGCCGTCGCGCAGCCGCCAGGCGATGAACAGGGCCAACATACAGCCGGCCAGGATGAGGTAGTAGTAGTGCTGGGGCGTGACGAAGGTAAAGGAGCCGAAGTTCGGCCGGCCGACATCGAGAATGCCCTGCGCGCCGCCGATGACCGGCTTCAGCAAGTCGGAGCGCACCAGCACGCGGATGATCTCGCCGAAACCGAGCGTGACGATAGCCAGATAGTCGCCGCGCAATCGCAATACGGGGATGCCCAGGACGATGCCGAACAGGACGGCGGCGATGACGCCGATGGGCATGGCGATCCAGAAGTTGACGCCGAGGCCCAGGTCGCCGGTCGAGGTGAGAATGGCCGTCACGTAGGCGCCGACGGCAAAGAAGGCCACGTAGCCCAGGTCGAGCAGGCCGGCAAAGCCGACGACAATGTTGAGGCCCAGAGCCATCAGGACAAACGTGCCCACCTGGGCCACCACGTTGGTCAGGAAGATGCCCAGAATGCGCGGTAAGACCAGCAGCACCACCAGCGAGACAACCAGCAGGATAAGCGAATTGCGCCGCCGCTCTTGCGGGGTGATGGTGGCCTGCCGCTGTTGGCGGCGCGCCCGGCCGCTGAACTCCCACCACAGGGCGGCGGCCAGGGCCAGCACAAAGATGACCATCGCGGCCACGACGGTGATGCCCTTGCTCGGAAACACCATGCGGACGATTTCGCGCGGCAGGAACTGGTTGGCGATGTTGAGCGGCACGTCGGAGAAGAGGCTAAAGGTCAGCGTGAAGATCGTAGCGTTGATTAACGGCCGGCGGGTGCGCTGCGGGATCAGATGAACGGCCGCGCCCAGCAGGCCCAGTCCAGCCATAACACCCAGCAGAAGCAGGCTGCCGGCAAGCGACTCGCGGCCGAGGGTCAGAATCTCGATCAGTTGGGGCGAGACGTTGACGAAGTAGTCGCGGATAGTCGTCCAGAAGCCGGCCAGGGCGACCAGAAGGGCCACGGGCACGCCTGCCAGCGCCCCGGCCAGCAGCCCGGCCAACAGCGTCGTGGGCACGGGTGCGCGGCGTTCATCCTTGCCGGCAACGAGAAAACCACCGTAGAAGGCCGGGGCAAAGAGGAGTAGTTGGCCCAACGTTAGCAGCCCCTCGATCATGTCCCGTTCGTCGAAGGTCTGCACCATGCCGATGACGCTGGCCATGAGCACCACCACGCCCATGATCAGCCCCACCTGCATGACGCGCCGCCAGTTGATTGTGTTCATGATGCCTCTCACAAGAGAATTAGGAATTACGAATTAGGAATTAGGAATTGAGAGAGTGGTGACAGCACGCTCGTTTCCTGATTCCTAATTCTTAATTCCTAATTCCTAATTAGGCCTTTTTCTCCGCCAGCCGCTCGCCAATGATGCCCTGCGGGCGAAAGATGAGGACGAGCACGAGCAGCAGGAAGGCGGTCACGTCTTTGAGTTGGTGTACGCCGGGCGCACCAAGCCCCTCCAGGATGAGCGGCGGGCCGACGGCTTCGATGACGCCCAGGAAGAAGCCGCCCAGCGCCGCGCCGGGGATGGAGCCAATGCCGCCCAGTACGGCGGCGGTGAACGCCTTGATGCCCGGTACAAAGCCCATCGAGAAGATGACCTGCTTGAACACCAACCCCCACAACACGGCGGCAATGCCGGCCATAGCCGCGCCGATGGCGAAGGTGGTGGCGATGGCCCGGTCAACGTCGATGCCCATCAGCGCCGCCACGTCCTTGTCTTCGGCCACGGCGCGGATCGACTTGCCGGTTTTGGTCTTCTGGACGAAGAGATAGAGGGCGATGAGGGCCACGATCGAGACGATGATGACGATGAGGCGCACCTTCAGGAAGTCGAGGCCGAGGACGTTGACGCGACCTTCCAGAATGGTCGGCACGGGAAACGCCTTGACCGCCGAACCGAACAGGCCGCGGAAGATGTATTGCCAGAAGAAGGACGCGCCAATGGCCGTGATGAGCGGCACAAGGCGCGGCGCGCGGCGCAGCGGTCGGTAGGCGATCCGCTCCGTCAGCAGCGAGACAGCCATGGAGGTTAGCACTGAGGCGATCATAACCAGCGCCAGGTAGAGAATCGGCTGCTCGTTGATGAAGCCACTGGCGGCCAGGGTGCTGGCAACGAGGTACGTGGAGGCCATTGCCCCAGACATGAAAAACTCGCCGTGGGCGAAGTTGATCATGAACAACACGCCGTAGACCATCGTGTAGCCCAGAGCAATCAGCGCGTAGAGTCCGCCTTGCGACAGCCCGGAGATAAAGAAATCGATCCAGTCGCTGCTGTCATAGGCCGTACCCGCGCCGAAGAACAGTTTACGCGTGATGCCGATGACGACTCCCAAAATGATGACGACGCGAAAGACCCACAACCAGACGTCGATCCAGTCGATGTCCCTGAGGCGTTGCGACAGTGTCATACGAGCCTCCTGCCTATTAAATAAGAAACCACCGATTTCACAGATTACACAGATTACATAGACTCTTCAATCTGTGTAATCTGTGTAATCTGTGGTTACGATTCGCAATGGGCCGGCCAGTCGCCGGGCCAGCCCATCACAGGTCTTACTCCGGTTCGGCGTTGCTCCACACCGGGACGAACTCGCCCTCGACGACGTTGCTGACGGCGATGCGGGCGTCGGCGCAGTCGCCGAACTCGCTGCACGTCAGCGTGCCGGTGACGCCTTCGTAGCCGGCAGTGGCGGCGACGGCGTCGCGCAGCGCCTGGCGGCCGATGATCAGCGTGCCGTCCTCACCCTGCTGGGCCACCGACTCGACGGCGTTGAGCAGGATGTTGGTCGCGTCAAAGGCGTGGGCGTGGTAGACGTTGGTCGGCTCGCTGCCGAACATCTCCTGGTACATGGGCACGAACTCTTCCGAGTAGAACGCGTTATCGAACGACAGGTCCGGCCCGGAGAGGTACATCCCCTCGGACGAGCCCGGCGTCGCCTCCAGGAAGGAGGGCGAGAAGACGCCGTCAGCCGCGGCCAGGACGGTGTTTTCCAGCCCGGTGACAGTCCGGGCCGTGTTGGTCAGCAGGGGGGCCAGCGGCTGGAAGACGGGGTAGAAGAGGAACTCCGGCTCGGCGGCGGCGATAGAGGTCAACAGGGGTTCGACGTTGGTCGCGTCGGCGGCCTCGGCCTCGAAGCCGACGCCCTCGCCACCCAAGGCCTGGAACGCGTCGTAGAAGGCGCTGGCCAGCCCTTCGGTGTAGGGGTCGCCGTCGTGGATAGCCGCGGCCTTGGTCAGGCCCAGCTCTTCAAAGGCGAAGGTGGCCATCGCCGCGCCCTGGATCAGGTCGTTGTGGGCCGTGCGGAAGTAGCCGGGCTTCCACGCCTGCTCCGGGTCGGTCAGGGCCGGGGAGGTATTGGACGGAGAGATCATCAGGTAGCCCGCGTCGGACATGATGGCCGCCAGGGGCACACCCGCGCCGGAGCAGCTGGTGCCGATGATGCCGACCACTTGCGGGTTGGCGACGATCTTGGTGCCGGCGGCCTGGCCGCCTTCAGCGCTACAACCGTCGTCTTCGGCCTGCAACTCGACCGGGTGGCCGAGCACTTCGGGCCGCATGGCGATGGCGATCTCAACACCGCGCTGCGAGTCGGTGCCCAGTTCGATGTTCGGGCCGCTGATGACCAGGGCCGAAGCGATCACGATCGGGTCGCCGGGAGCAACGGTGATGCAGCCAATGGGGTCGGTGCACTCCGTCGAGCCGGCGGCTTCTTCTTCGGCCGGAGCTTCTTCCTCAGCCGGGGCTTCTGCTTCTTCAGCCGGGGCCTCAGTCGCTACAGCTTCCTCGGCCGGGGTCTCGGTCGCGCCCCCACCGCCGCACGCCACCAGGGCGAGGGACAGAATGAGGGCCAGTATTGCCAGCAAAGACAGTCGTTTCATCGTTCTTCTCTCCTCTATTCCTTTTTCAACGTGATGTCAAAGCGTTCGCTTTGTCTGCGGTTCTGGGCCGGCGGCCCAATCAGCCACTACTGCAATTTACCACTCGTCGGTTACGGCGTTCGACTACCCGTCCCGTCACCACCTCCTCATTGTTCTAAGGATACCCATCTAAATAAAGAAAGCCCGGTTTCTGGGCTATGGGGATGGAATTCTAATGAGAGTACGGTGAGTTGTCAAACGGGAAGTAGTTTGTGGCCTGGTGACGAGTGGTTAGCGGCCACTGACCACCAGCCAACCAGGCAGTAACCACTTCTTACTCGTACTCTTCCAGCACCTCGGTATACTGCGCCGTCACCATGAACACGGTGCGCTCGGCCATGTTGGTCGTGCGGTCACCGATGCGCTCCAGGTTGTGGGCGATCCACAGCAGATAGGTGGGAATCTCGACCACGCTCTGGCTGCTCAATTCAGCCATCGCCTCGGCGAAGAACTTGCGATACTGCCGGTTGAGCTTGCGGTCACGCTTGACAATGGCCATCGCTTTGTCCGCGTCGCGCTCCATATAGGCGGCGATGGCCCGGCCGAGCATGTCGCGGGCGCGCTTGGCCATCTTCGGCAGGCGGGTGAGCTTCAGACGCTTGGGAACGACGTCTTTCCCCTGCGCCGGCCCGTGGTCACCGGCCTCATCGTCGAGCAGGGTATCCATGACTTCCTCAGACGACTCGTCGCCCTGTTCTTCCTGCAACGCGACCTGAGCTTCCACCAGCAGCAGCGGCAGGGGCATCCCTTCCAGGCGCGTCACGATGCGGGCAATACCCGCGGCGTGGTCACCGATGCGCTCCAGTTCGATGGCCATGTGCATGGCAGTGATCACCGTCCGCAGGTCGCGGGCCATGGGCTGCTGCGTGGCCAGAATGATGTAGGCCCGCTCCTCGATGTGAAAGCGTAGGCGGTTTACCTCGGCGTCGCCGGTGATGACGGCCTGAGCCTGGGCGATGTCGACGGCCAGCAACGCCTCAATGGCGTTGCCGATAGCCGCATCGACCATACTGCCCATCGCCAGGATGGATTGGTTGAGTTCGTTCAGTTCTGAATCGAGCAGAGCGCGGGTCAATTGGGTCATAGTTTGTTTTCCCTGAGGGCTGCCAGCCGGGCCAGCAAGTCGCCCATCGCCGCGCCGCCGTCGACCAGTGGCGCGCCGTGGCCGCAGGCGATGACCGCCGGCGAGAGTTGCAGAAGTTGAATGGCCGTACGCTCGGCCGCGGCCTGGTCGGCGGTGATGCGCCGCGGCGTCAATTGCAGCCGGCCGTCGCGCGTATTCAGCGCGTCGGCGGCAAACAGCACGCCCGCCGCCGGGCTATAGAGCGCGTGCTGCTCCGACGTGTGGCCCGGCGCGGCCAAGACGCGCAGCCCGCCCAACACCGGCAGTTCGTCGCCGTCGCCCAGCGGCCGGATGGCGCTGGAATCCACCCGCTTGTAGCGCACAAAGCGGTCTATCAGGAACTGCACCGGCTGTGGCATGTGGCGCGGCGAGCGCCCCTCGACCAGCAGCGCCGCCGTTGCCGCCCCGGCGTGGACGGTGGCGCCGGAGCGGGACTGAAGCTCGGCGGCGCTGCCGGCGTGGTCGAGGTCGGCGTGGGTAATGACGATGCGCTTCAGGTCGGTCGGCCCCCCGCCCCACTCGGCCAGCCGGGCGAAGATGAGGTCAGCCTTGCCGGGCGTGGCCGTGTCGATGAGTGTGAAGCCATCCGTGTCGCGGCACAAGTAGACGTTGACGCTACCGGTGTCGATCCACAACACGTCGGCCCACGACACGTCACTCGGCATCGGCATTGACCGTCTCCTCCAACAGGTGAGCGGCCTTGGCGTCGAAGGCGGCGCGCAGGGCGTCGTAGTCGGCCTTGGGCAGCGGCTTCAGCGCCTGGGTCTGCTGGCGCAGCGCGGGCGACAGCTTGGCGGCGTGGGTGGCCGGGATGCGCGACTCCTTCAGGTCGAGCGTCTCCAGGTTGGGCATCGTGAAGACGATGACCGGCAGCACGGGCACCTCGGCGGTCGGAGCCACGGCCTGAATCATGGCCGTCATCCTGGCCGCCTGGGCCTCCGCCTCGCGCGTGGGGTTGCCCAGCCCTTCGCGACCGAAGAAACGACGCATGCCGATGCCGCCCTGCGTCCAACGGTCGCCCTGGACGCTGATGCGCCCACCCTGATACTTGGCCACCAGCACGACGACGCCCACCGGCAGCAGCAGCACGTGGGGCGCGGGCAGCAGGTAGTGGTAGAGGCGGCCGTCCTTGCGGGCGAACTTGCCGGCGGCCTTGTCCAGCACCTGGTCCATGCGCGGCCGGCGCAAGTAGCGGTGCGCCAGGTAGAGGCCCACCTGCGACAGGCCGAAGCCGACGACCAGCGCCACCAGTTGATAGAGGAACACGTTGGGGTTCTCGCTCATGAAGATGAACAGCAACCCCACCACCAGCGCCAGCAGGCCCAGCAGGCTGGCGATCTGCCCCAGCCGGGCCAGTTTAGCGATTCGTTTTTCGTCGCGTAGGACTTTCATAATGTGTCGAGTCGATGTCCTTTGAGCCGGGCAGCGGGGAAGCAGAGGGGCAGGGGAAAAAGACCACCCCTGCCCCTCTGCTCCCCCGCTGCCCCGCGTTTAATTGCGTCCATTGCCATACTTGCCCAGTACCAGGCAGGCATTCTGCCCGCCCAGGCCGAACGAGTTCTTGAGAGCTACCCGGATGGCGGCCGGGCGCGGCGCGTTGGGCACGTAGTCCAGGTCGCACTCCGGGTCGGGTGTCTCGTAGTTCCATGTCGCCGGGATGATGCCGTGCGACAGCGCCAGCGTGGTAAAGATCGACTCGATCGTCCCCGCGCCGCCCATCGCGTGGCCCATCGACGACTTGGTGCTGCTGATGGGCAGTTCGTAGGCCCGCTCGCCAAACAGGCGCTTGATGGCCAGCGTCTCGGTGGCGTCGTTGATCGGCGTCGATGTGCCGTGGGCGTTGATGTAGGAGACGTCGGCTGTCGTCAGTCCGGCGTCGTCGAGCGCCCACTGCATGGCCCGGATGGCCCCCTTGGCCTCCGGGTCGGGCGCGGCCACGTGGTAGGCGTCGGACGACGAGGCGTGGCCCAGCACTTCGCCGAGGATCCGCGCGCCGCGGGCCAGGGCCGTCTCCAGCCGCTCCAGCACGACGACGCCCGCCCCTTCAGCCAGGATGAAGCCGTCGCGATCCTTGTCGAACGGCCGGCTGGCCCGCTCCGGGGCATCGTTGTAGTGGGTGGAGAGGGCGCGCATGGCCCCGAAGCCGGCGATGGCCGCCTCGTGGATCAGTCCCTCCACGCCGCCGGCGAACATCATGTCGGCCGCGCCACGGCGGATCGTCTCGGCCGCTTCGCCGATGGTCTGCGTGCCCGTGGCGCAGGCGGCCACGGTCGTGCCGATCGGCCCCGTTGCCCCGGTCAACAGGCTGACGTGGTGCGACGGCATGTTGGCCAGGAACATCGTCATGGCGAACGGGTTGACCGCCCGCGCGCCACGCGCGCGGAAGGTGTCCATCTCCTCGAACGCTCGCTCGATGCCGCCGACGGCCGTGCCGATGTGGACGCCGGCGCGCTCCGCGTCGGGAACTTGCTCCGGCAGCCCGGCATCGGCCAGGGCCATGCGCGCCGCGGCTACGGTCAACTGCGAGGCGCGCGACATGCGCCGCGCCTCTTTGAAGTCCATATGGTCGCGGGCCACAAACCCCTTGACCTCGCCGGCGATGCGCGTGGCAAAATCGCCGGCGTCGAACTGGGTGATTGGCCCGATGCCGGAGACGCCGGCCAGCAAGTTGGCCCAACTCTCCTCGACGGAGAGGCCGAGCGGGCTGATCATGCCCATGCCGGTGATGACGACGCGCGGACGGCCCCTTGCGTCCAGCAGTTTTTCGTTCATGTATTGTCCTTTCAACGCCAAGCCCAGGGAGCCTTTACTTTTACCTTCTTTGCGCCTTTGCCCTCTTGGCGGCTTTGCGTGAGCCTCTTCCTTTTATTCCCTCAGCCGCTCGGTGATAGCGGCGACGATGCCGCGCTCGGCGACGCGCCGCGCCTGGCCGATGGCCTGGCGGATGGCGTAGGCGTTGGAGCGGCCGTGGGCAATGATCACAACCCCGTTGACACCCAACAGTGGCGCGCCGCCCACCTCGTCGGGGTTGAGCTGGTCGCGCACGCGCTGGAGGGCAGGCCGGGCCAGCGCGCCGCCAAGCTTTGTCAGTGTGCCGGCCATGATGTACTTGCGGATGGTGTCGGACATGTAGCCGGCCACCGCCTCGGCCGTCTTCATCATAATGTTGCCGGTGAAACCGTCGGTCACGGCCACGTCGGCCGCGCCGCGCACAAACTCCTTCGGCTCGATGTTGCCGACGTAGTTCAGCCCACTGGCTTCCAGCAGCGGAATCGTCTCCTTGATCAACTGGTTGCCCTTGCCCTCTTCCTCGCCGTTGGAGATGAGAGCCACGCGCGGCCGGTCGATGCCCAGCATCCGCTCGACGTAGACGCTGCCCATCAGTCCAAACTGGAGTAGGTACTCCGGCTTGGCGTCAGAGTTGGCCCCGTTGTCGATGAGCAGCGGCTTGCTCTCAATGGGAAAGATGACACCCATCGCCGGGCGCAGCACGCCGGGAATGCGGCCTACGCCCGTCTGGCGCAGCGTGGCCACGGCCAGAATGCCGCCGGTGTTGCCGGCGCTGACAAACGCCTCGGCCTCGCCCGCCCGCAGCAGACCCAGCCCGACGTGCATCGACGACTGGCGCTTGTCGCGCGCGGCGGCCGAAGGGGAGTCCTTCATGCCGATGGCCTCATCGGCGTGGCGCACCTCGATCTTCAGGCCGCTCGTATTCTGCGCCGCCAACTCGGCTTCAACGCGCGGCCGATCGCCCACCAGGATGATGGCGTCGCCCGATTCGCGCGCGGCCATGACCGCCCCGGCCACGTCCGGCCCAGGGTGATCATCGCTCCCCATCGCATCGACAACGATTCGCATACCCGCCTGCCTGTCAGTAGATTAGCGAGGGATTTTAGCACAAATGGCAGGAATAGCCGTACGGCAGGATCATTCCTGCCCACCTGCCCAGACTGGGCACAGGCAGGAAGCATCCCGCCCTGTGAGGTTCAGCGGGCCAGCGCCACCAGCGGCAACGGCACGAAGCACAGGAAGAACAGCACCAGGGTGAAGATGGCCAGGGCGCGGCGGCGGGGGTCGAGGGGGCTGATGTCCTCCAGCGGCCGGGCGTGGACGCGGCCAAAGCTCATGAGCAGGAAGATCCACAGCACCCAGGTCAGGGCCGGCGCGCCTTGCCGCCAGGAGTAAGCGACGATGAGCGCCAGAGCGATGACGACCGGCCACAGGAAGCGGCGCGACCGCTCGCCGAAGAGGGCATAGGCCACGTGGCCGCCATCGAGTTGGCCGACGGGCAGCAGGTTCAATCCCGTCACGAACAACCCCACCCAGCCGGCCCAGGCGACCTGATTCAGGTAGACGTCTGTGCCGCCGCCGGGCAGGATGCGACCGAAGACGGCCAGCTTGGCCAGCAGATAGAGAATGGAGTTACCCTCATACTGCTGCCCCGGCGCGATTGTGCCCAACCCCGACGTAGCCAGGCCGATGAGCAGCACCGGCACGGCGAAGACCAGCCCGGCCAGCGGCCCGGCCGCGCCCACGTCGAACAGCGCCCGCCGGTTGGTGACCGGCCCGCGCAACTGGATGAACGCCCCCAGCGTGCCGAAGTATGACCACGGCAGGGGGATGAAAAAGGGCAGTGTGACGGGCACGTTGTGGCGGCGGGCGGCGAAGTAGTGGCCCATCTCGTGCGCGCCCAGGATGAGCAGAATGCTGACGGCGAACGGCCAGCCATTCCACCACTCTCGCGCCTGGGCCATCGCCTGCTCCATCGTCAGCGCCCCATAGGTCGCGCCGACGTAGAGGGTGGAGCCGATGGTGAGCAGAAAGAGGATCAGGTTGATGATCCAACGCGGGTGGTGCTGAGCAAAGACGACCGGCAGGGCCACCAGGGCGACGCGGCCGTCGTCCTCTTTCTCGGTCATCGGCGTGTAGCCGTGGCGCTCGAAGCGGCGGCGCAGCTCGTCGAAGCAGTCGGCCGGGGGGCGCAGGAACTGGCCGCGGAAGCGGATGTGACCCTTGGCGGGGAAGTCGAGCGTCGTGTCGCTGACGGCGAACAGGTCGGCCACGTCGCGGCGCAGGGCATCGACCCGTTCATAGAGCTGCGGTTCCAGCGCCGGCGGCGAAGGCTCTTCCCTGTCTCTTATACACATCTCCGAGCCCCCGAGACCGTACTAGATCTCGTATGCCGTCTTCTGCTTGAAAAAAAAAACAGCACCTCATCTCACCACTTCCGTCATAGCACTAACGATACACACACAAACACATCAAACGACCGACAATAAAC
>CALLZA010000811.1 GCA_937858165.1 uncultured Ardenticatenia bacterium | reverse complement strand
TTCTTTTTGCGCCTCTATGGCTTCTTCTTGTTTTGTCGAGTCTTATTGTTCTCGTTGACACTTTCCTCGTCTGTTGTCTGTTAACCGTTTTCTATTTTTTTTTGTATATTTTTTTTTTTTAATGATACGGCGACCACCGAGATCTACACTAGATCGCTCGTCGGCAGCGTCAGATGTGTATAAGAGACAGGGATAGATGAGGAGAGAGGCATGTACCTGAAACAGTCAACGGCAACCACTATCACCCTGGGGCCGTTTCTCGATGACAGCGACGGCAAGACGGCCGAGACCGGCCTGACCGTCGGCAGCATCGACGTGGACATTTACAAGAACACGACCAAGAGCGACATCACGGCCACCGCGTCGGGCGGCAACAACGACATGGCCCACATCGCCAACGGCTACTACTCGTTGGAGTTGACATCGGGCAACACCGACACGCTCGGCCGGTTCATGGTCACGGCCAACATCAACGGGGCGTTGCCGGTGTGGCGCGAGTTCGTCGTCCTGCCGGCCAACGTCTACGACTCGCTGGTGGCGGGTAGCGATGCGCTCCAGGTTCACGCCAACGAGATCACCGCCAACCTCATCACAGCCGCGACCATTGCCGACAACGCCATCGACGCCGGGGCGCTGGCGACCAGCGCCAGGGATGCGATTGCCGATGCGGTGTGGGATGAGCCGGCCTACGACCACCAGTTGGCCGATCCGTACACGACGGGCTGGCTGCTGCATGAGGGCGGGTCGGACTGGACGGAACTTATCGCTGACGCGGTGTGGGATGAGCTACTGGCCGCGCACGCCGCCGCCGGCAGCGCGGGCGAGGCACTGAGCGCGGGGTCGTCACCGGAGGCCATTGCCGACGCGGTATGGGACGAGGATGCAACCGCCCACTCTCTGCCGAACTCAACCGGACTATGGCTAATCTACGCCAAACAGGGGACGTACCTCTATAGCTCGGCTACGGCGGCCGAGAACCTGAAGAAGGTGGTGGACGGGACGGGGCTGACCATGCCGAACGTGACCATCGGCGCGGTGGGCAGTGTCAGCGGGACAGTGGCGGCCAACCTGGTAGCCATCGACAGCGATCCGGTGCTGCTCGACAAGCTGGCCGGGCTGCTGGGGGCGGGCGTGCTGGGGCTGGTGACGACCGGCACGAACACGGCCACGGTGGTGTCTACGCTGCTGCCCTCAACCGAGGCGGGGTTCTACAAGGACAAATCATTCATGGCTATCACCGGGGGCAACGCGGGACAGGGCGGCAAACTGGTCACGGCCTACGACCTGTCTCTTATACACATCTCCGAGCCCACGAGACCGTACTAGATCTCGTATGCCGTCTTCTGCTTGAAAAAAAAAAACAATCACAAACATCACTCCATTAACCGTAATCACCAAAAACGCACAGTACAAATAACGTAATAAAACACTCGTATCTACTAACAGCAGTGATCTACACACGCGAATACAACCACAACAACAGTCAAAAGCGTCAATGATCTCA
>CALLZA010000810.1 GCA_937858165.1 uncultured Ardenticatenia bacterium | reverse complement strand
TACTGCAGATGTAGTAGAATGGAGTCTGTGGTGTCGTGGTATGTGGTGTGTGTACAAGGTATAGCGTACGCGATGGTGGAGCTGTGACAATGTATATGGTGTTTTTGTGTTCAAGCAGAAGACGGCATACGAGATCTAGTACGGTCTCGTGGGCTCGGAGATGTGTATAAGAGACAGCTACTGGGCCGGGACCAACGGGCACGAGACGGTGACGGCCGAGGACGTGCAGCAATCGCTGGACGAACGCGCCCACCGCGCCAATCTGGCCGCCGAGCAGTTGCGCGAGGAGATACTCGAAGGCTTGCTGTTCATCGCCACCGAGGATGAGGTCGTCGGCCAGGTCAACGGCCTGTCGGTGCTGGAGATCGGCGAGTTCTCCTTCGGCCACCCCAGCCGCATCACCGCCCGCACCTTCATGGGCGACGACGGCGTCATCCACATCGAGCGCGAAACGGACATGTCGCTGCCCGACCACGACAAGGGCGTGCTGACGCTCAACGCCTACCTGGGTGGAACCTATGCCCAGCACCAGCCGTTGTCGCTCAACGCCAGTCTGACGTTCGAGCAGATCTACGTCTATGTCGATGGCGACAGCGCCTCGTCGAGCGAACTCTACGCCCTGCTCTCCAGCCTGAGCCTCATCCCCATCCGCCAGGGCATCAGCGTCACCGGCTCGGTCAATCAGCGCGGCGAGATTCAGCCCATCGGCTCGGTCAACGAGAAGATCGAGGGTTTCTTCGACATCTGCTGCGCCCGCGGCCTGACCGGGGAGCAGGGGGTCATCATCCCGGCCACCAACGTCGTCAACCTGATGCTGCGCGAGGACGTGGTGCAGGCGGCGCGCGACGGCCGCTTCCACGTCTGGGCCGTCAGCCACATCAACGAAGGGCTGGAACTGCTGACCGGCCGCCCCGCCGGCGTGCCCAACGCCGACGGCGACTATCCCGAAGGGACAGTCCACAACGCGGTCAAGAAGCGGCTGCTGGAACTGGCAACGGAGCTAAAGTCCTTCGGCGAAGACCACAACGAAGAGCAGACCTAAGAAGCTCACGCAAAGGCGCTAAGAAGCAAAGTCGCCAAGGAAGCGAGAAAAGCCTTCTCTTCCTTGGCGTCTTTGCCCCTTCGCGCCTTTGCGTGAGCTTCTTCTTACAGACCGAGGTGGCGCGCGGCGCGGAGGATGCCGACGACGCTCTTGGCGTCGTCCAGCCGGCCGTCGAGCGCCATGGCCACCACTGCCGCCAGCGGGTGCGCTTCCACGACGATCTCCTCATCCATGTCCATCGGCAGCGGGTCGGCCGACAGCCCCTCAGCCAGGAACAGCGCCATGCGTTCGTTGGTCAGCCCCGGCGCGGCCCAGACCTCGCCCAGGGGGACGAACGACGCGGCGCGCTGCCCCGTCTCCTCGCGCAACTCGCGCTGGGCGCACTCCAGCCACGGCTCACCGGTCTCGCGCGTGCCGGCCGGCAACTCCAGGATGGTTCGCTCCAGTGCCGGGCGGTACTGCCGCAGCATCAGCACTTGCGGGCCGTGAGCGCCGTCTCCGTCGTCGCCGGGCAGCAAGGGCACGACCACCACCGCGCCGGGGTGGTCGATGAAGCCGCGCTCATAGAGCTGCCCGTCGGCCAGCCGGAAGCTGTCGACGCGCAAGCGCCACTTGCCCTGCCAGACGATGCGGGAGTGTTCGAGGTTCATACAACCTGTCCGCCAGGTTACCGTGCCGGGATGCGAATCTCCTGCCCGACGCTGATAACGTCGACGTTGGGGATGTTGTTATACGTCGCCAGCTCCTGGGCCGTGAAGCCATAGCGCAGCCCGATGCGGAACAGGTTTTCGCCCGCCTGGACGACGTGGATCGTCTCGCCGCTGGGCGCGGCCGTCGGCTCAACGACCGGCGCGGCCGTGGGATCGACGGGCGGCGGCGGCAGGGGCGTGGGGCTGGCTTCCACCGGGGCCACCGGCAGGGGGGTGGGGCTGGCCACCAGCCCGTCGGGCGGCAGCGTCGGCAGCAAAGACACGGTCGGGTTGATGATAGCGCCGAGCGGTGTGGCCGTCGCCGCGGGCTGCTCCTCAACACCCGGCACGGGCCGCACACAGGCGCTCAGCGCGGCAACCAGCGCGACCAACAGAACCAATAACAAGGGATAGGTTATGCGTTTCACCCGCAGCCTCCTCTACACCGCTGTGGTGGTCTCGGCCGCCCCGCGGCCGAGTGTGTAAACATAATGTACTCTATCACAGTGGGGCGATTTGGCAAATCGCCCGGCGACCCGGATGATCGTATAATCATCTGAATGCTCGCCCGCAACAACAGTCCATTCCGGGGTCCATAAAGGGTGGCCGCGCCGCACTCACCACATGCCCAACCACACGCGAATATCGGCATCAACGCCCATCTCCTGTCGGGCGAAGCCGGCTATCGTCGCGCGGGCATCCACCAGTACATCTATCAGGTGTTGCGCCACCTGCCGCCCGGCGACCGCGCCTACACCATCTATACCCGCCAGACCGCCGGCTGGGAGGCGCGGCCCGACTGGCGCGTGCGCTCCACCAGCCTGCCGACCCACCGCCCGCCGGGACGCATCGCCTGGGAGCAGGTCGTCTGGCCGTGGCGGGCGCGGGCCGACCGGCTGGACTTGCTGCACAGCATGGGTTTTGCCATGCCGCCGCTGGCCGCCTGCCCGGCTGTCGTCACCCTCTACGACCTGAGCTTCGTCCACTACCCCGACAGCTTCCCGGCGCTCCAGCGGCGCTACCTGAACGCGGTCACAGCCTACTCCTGTCGCCACGCGCGCCGGCTCATCGCCATCTCCGACGCCGGCCGCCAGGACATCCACCGCGTCTACGGGGTGCCGCAGGCGCGCATCGACGTCGTTGTGCCCGGCGTGGGCAACGCCTACCGGCCGCTGCCGCCCGACCTTGTGGCCGCCTTTCGTCGCCGCCACGGGCTGCCCGACCGCTTCCTGCTGCACGTTGGCACGCTCCAGCCGCGCAAGAACGTGCCGCTGCTGCTCGACGCTCTGGCCCGCCTGGGCCGACCCGACGTGCCGCTGGTGCTGGTCGGCGGCAAGGGATGGCTCTACGACACCATCTTCCGCCGCGTGGGGGAGTTGGGGCTGGTCGACCGAGTGCGCTTTGCCGGCTACGTCGATGACGACGAGTTGCCGCTGTGGTACAACGCCGCCGCCGCGCTCGTCTTCCCGTCGCTCTATGAGGGGTTCGGCCTGCCCATCGTCGAAGCGCTGGCCTGCGCCACGCCCGTCGTGGCCGCGCGCGCGTCCTCCTTGCCGGAGGCGGGCGGCGCGGCGGCGCTCTACTTCGACCCGACCGACGCCGACGAACTGGCCGCTCGGCTGGCCGACGTGCTGGACGATGCCGACCTCGTCGCTCATTTGCGCGACGCCGGGCCGGCGCAGGCGCGGCGCTTCTCCTGGGCGCGCGCCGGGCAGGCGACGGCCGCCGTCTATGACCGCGCCCTGGCCGAAGCGGCAGGTGGTGGCCGATGAACCGTCGCACCGTCCAGTGGGTGACCATCGTCACCGATCTGCTGCTCATCAACCTGGCGTTCATGCTGGCCTACGTGGCCCGCTACGTCTGGCAGTGGTTTCTGCCGGTGACGTTTCTGGAACCGTATAGCCGTTACGTCGGCCAGCAACTGGTGCTGACCGGGCTGCTGGCGCTGACGTTCCAGACGACCGGCGTCTGGCGGCGGCGCGGCGACTCGTGGCTGGAGGAGGTGGCGCGGGCCGGCACGGCCACGGCGGCGGGCATCACGCTGATGATGGCCGTGACCTTCTTCTTCCAGCCCGCGCCCTTCTCGCGCCTGCTCATCTTCTGGGCGCTGCTGTTTATCGTCCTCTTCCTGGCCGTGGCGCGCCTCGTTCGCCGCCTGCTGCTCAACGCCCTCTACCGGCGGGGCATCGGCGCGGCGCGCGCCCTGGTCGTCGGCGTGGGCGAGGCGGGGCGCAGTCTCATCCGCACCCTGCTGGCCCGGCCCGACCTGGGCTTCGCCGTCGTCGGCTATCTGGACGACGGCGGCGGCGAGAACAACATTGGCCTGGGGCGCATTCCCCGGCTGGGCCACTACGACGACCTCGACCGCCGCCTGCTGGAGGCCGCGCCTGTCCACACCGTTTTTATCGCTCTGCCCGGCGAGATGCACCGCCAGTTGCTCAGCCTGATGCAGGTCTCGCAGCAGCACGGCGCGCGCGTCCAGGTCGTGCCCGATCTGCTGCAACTGAGCCTGAACCGGGTCGAGTTCAGCAACATGGGCGGCATCCCCGTGCTGGGCGTGCGCGATATGGCGACCTACGGTCACATGAGCCGGGCCAATCGCCTCTTCAAGCGGGCGCTCGATCTGGTGGTGGTGACGGTGCTGGCCGTGCCGGCGCTGGTGGTCATGGCCGTCGTCGCCATCGCCATCCGGCTCGATTCGGGCGGGCCGGTGCTCTACACCTCGCCGCGCGTCGGCCGCGACGGGCGGCCGTTCGCCATGTACAAGTTTCGCTCGATGGTGGTGGGGGCCGATGAGCAGAAAGAGGCGTTGCGCGCGTTAAACGAGGCCGACGGGCCGTTGTTCAAGATTCGCCACGACCCACGGCTGACCCCCGTCGGTCGCGTCATCCGCCGGCTGAGCCTGGACGAACTGCCGCAGCTCTACAACATTGTGCGTGGCCAGATGAGCCTGGTGGGGCCGCGGCCGCCGCTGCCGGAAGAGGTCGCCGCCTACAAGCCGTGGCACCGCCAGCGGTTGGCCGTCGTCGGCGGTCTGACGGGGCTTTGGCAGGTCAGTGGCCGGTCAGACCTGACGTTCGACGAGTTGTGCCTGCTGGACATCTACTACATCGAGAACTGGTCGCTGGGGCTGGACGTGCGGATATTGTTGCAGACGATTCCGCATCTGCTCAGTCGCAAAGGGGCGTACTGAGGCGGTCACTCGTCGGATTCGCCCTCGGGCGCGCTCGGCTGCTCCAACCGGACGACCTCCCCATGCACGTTGACCACCACCCGGAAGCCGAGCATCCCCAGCATGTCCCGTGCCTGGGCGGGTACGCCCTGGGCCATGATCTGCTCCATGTTGATGTTGCGCAGCGAAGCGTCGACAGCCGCCTTGGTCAAGAGGTCGTCGCTGCCCAGCATCTTCAACGCCTGCTCGACTGCCAGTTCCTTGTTTTCCTGCAGCTGATTCAGGAAGAAGGCCAACACCTGCCGGTCGATGCCGTCGGCGTCGATGTGGCGGCGAAAGCCATCGTCGTCGAAGACGTATTGCGCTTCCCCGCCAACCACTGCCGTCGTCAGCAGGTTGTCATATTCATCGTAGACCAGTCCGTCGAACATCGCCTGTCGGGCCATAGTGTTATCACGCTCCTGAGCGGGATCATACCATATCCGCGCCGCGTTTGGGCGACGCTTGGCAAGCCTTAAGCCGGCTCGTGGTTGAGCGCTTTCGCGCGCTCGGCCGGCCACAAGAGCGCGCGAAAGCGCTGGACTACGAACCGGGGTTAAACCACACATGAGGATAAGCGACGGTAGCGCGGCGGACATTCGCCCCATGCCCGGCCCGTGCTATAATGGATCGATTAGATAGAGAGAACCGTGTCGGTTCGCCCACGCGTCGCCTTTCATTGGGTGGCGGCTTCACCGGCGGCGACTGGACAGCGGTCCATCACATTGACTGAGGACAACTAGGACACCTTGTTCAGACCACTAGACTGGCTGCTGGGCATCTTCTCGCTCGACATCGGCATCGACCTGGGTACGGCCAACACACTGGTGGCCGTGCGCGATAAGGGCATCGTCATCAACGAACCGTCGTGGGTGGCGATCAACAAGCGCACCCGCCGGCCGCTGGCCATCGGCGCCGAGGCGCGTGAGATGGTCGGCCGCACCCCCGGTGACATCGTCGCCATCCGCCCCCTGCGTGATGGCGTCATTTCCGAGTTCGAGATCACCGAGGCGATGCTCAAGTACTTCATCGACAAGGCCCACGAGCAGATGCTCGTGCCCTTCCCCCGGCCGCGCGTCGTCGTCGGCGTGCCCAGCGGCGTCACTGAGGTAGAGAAGCGCGCCGTCTACGACGCCACCATCTCCGCCGGCGCGCGCGAGGCGTATCTGATCGAAGAGCCAATGGCCGCGGCCATCGGCTCCGGGCTGCCGATCATCGAGTCGCGCGGCAGCATGATCGTCGACATCGGCGGCGGTACAACCGAAGTGGCCGTCTTCGCCATGGGCGGCATCGTCGTCAGCCGCTCCATCCGCGTCGCCGGCGACGAGATGGACGAGGACATCATCGCCTACGTCCGCAACAAGTACAACCTCCTCATCGGCGAGCGCATGGCCGAGCGGTCGAAGATCGCCATCGGTTCCGCCTTTCCCTTGCCCGAAGAGAAAACGATGTCGGTGCGCGGCCGCAACCTCATCACCGGCCTGCCGCAGGTGGTCGAGATCAGCAGCATCGAGCTGCGCGAAGCGATGTCGCCGTCGATCAACGTCATCGTCGATACCGTCCTCGACGCGCTGGACGAAACGCCGCCGGAGCTGGTCTCCGACCTGATCGAAACCGGCGTCTGTCTGGCCGGTGGCGGCGCCCTCATCCAGGGGTTGGCCGACCGGCTGGAGGACTCGGTCAAGATGCGCGTCTGGGTGGCCGAAGACGCCATGACCTGTGTGGCCCGCGGCGCGGGTCGCGTGCTGGAAGACCTGGACAACTACGAGCGCGTTCTGGTGGGCCTGCACCGGGGCAGCACGCGCCACTAGCCGCGTCCCGACCCGCCACGGCCAACGCCGCCGTCTTGTGGCGGCCATCCGCTTATGAACCTGGGTCGAACCCAACAGCGCATTCGCTGGCTGACGCTGGCTCTCCTCGTCGGCAGTGGCCTGCTGCTGACCATCCTCGATAGCACCGGTGCGCTGGTCGGTGTCCTCGGCTTCGTACGCGACCCGCTGAGCGCCATCACCGCCTGGACGGCCGAAAGCGCCGACACCGCCGGTGACATCATCGCCGGGCCGCGCAATCTGGCCGCCGCTCGCGAAGAGATCGCCGCCCTGCGAGCCACCGTGGACGAACAGGCGCGCACCATCGAAGAGCTGAGTGAGGCCCAGGGCGAGGCCCAGGTGTTGCGCGAGTTGTTTAACCAGGCGGCCGAGACCCCCGAATACCGCCGCGTCATTGCCGACGTCATCGGCCAGGACACCAATCCGGCCCTCGAAAGCATCCTCATCGACAAGGGTATCGAAGACGGCGTGCGCACCGGCATGCCGGTCGAGGCCGCCCGCGGGCTGATCGGCCAGGTCTATCGCGCCACCAACAACGCCGCCCAGGTCGCGCTGCTGACCGAGACGGCCAGCGCAATCCCCGTGCGGCTGGGCACAACGCGAGCCACGGGCATGTTGCGCGGCGCGGGGCGCGGCGCGCTGCCGACCATCGACTGGATCGACCTGCAACACGTCGTTGAGGTGGGCGAGTTGGTCATGACCTCCGGGCTGGGTGGCAAGTTCCCGGAAGATCTGATCATTGGCCGCGTCGTCGCGGTGGAGCGCAACGAAGCGGAGCTGTTCCAGCGCGCCGTGGTGCAGCCCGCCGTCGACTTCCGCACGCTGGAGACGGTCTTCGTCGTCACCGACTTCGAGACGGTCAACACGGAGATCTTCAGCGAGGAGCCATAGCCGTGGCCGTCAACTTCTACGTCGCCATCCCGCTGATGGCCGTGCTGGCCGTCCTGCAAACGGCGGTGCTGCCGCGCTTCCCCATCGCCGGGCTGGAGCCGCAACTGGTCTTCCTGGTGGCGTTGGCCTGGGGGCTGCTGCGCGGGCTGGAAGAGGGGCTGGTCTGGGCGTTCATCGCCGGGTTGTGGCTCGACCTGTTTTCGATGACGCCGCTGGGCCTGTCGTCACTGGCATTCATGGCCGCCGTGGCCGGGCCGGTGCTGCTGCAAGGGGTTTTGCCGCCCCGCCGTCTGCTCGTGGCCGCGCTGATGGCCGCGCTGGGCACGCTGATCTATCTGCTGTTCTATGCCGTGGCCCTGGGGCTGCTGGGGCATGGGCTGTCGGCCGCCGGCTGGGCCGGGCTGCTGCCCATTGCCCTGCTGCATGCCGTCCTCATCCTGCCCATCTATCTACTGCTTCAAACGATCGTGCGCGTGACCCGTCCGCGCCGGGTTGAGTTCTGATGTAGCGCGATTCTCCAGAATCGCGCTATGTGGCCGAAGCTGTGTAGTCGGTGAAATCAGTAGCATTTGGCCCGCGCCGGCGCTATAAGTAGGCTCACTATGTCCAGCATGGGATGGAAGCCACCCGAAGAGCGCGACCCGGAGATTCAGCAGATCCCCGGCGTCGGCGGCCGCCTGCTGTTCATGCGCGTCGTTGTTGTACTCATTCTCTCCCTGCTTGTCTATCGCGTCTACGCCTTGCAGCAGGCCAAGGGGGCCGACCTGGCCACGCGCGCGGAGCAGAACCAGTTCGCCACGCTGACGACTGATGCCCCGCGCGGTGTTATTCTTGATCGCTACGGCGAGCCGCTGGCCGTCAACAAGCCCAGCTTCAATGTCACCATCATCCCCGCCTTTTTGCCCACTGAAGAGAGCGAACGACAGGGCATCTATCAGGAGTTGTCGGACCTGATCCAGGTGCCGGTGACCAACACCGTCAAGCCGGAGGCACTGCTGGCCCAGGCCAACCCCGAGCTGGTCAGCACCTACACGCGCCTGGCCGAAATCTACGGCGCGTCGGTCGCGGAGACACTCGACCAGGCCGGCGTGGTCGAACAACAGCCGGACAGCATCGAAGGCATCGTCGCCGAAAACAGCTTCGCGCCCTACGTCCCGGCTGTCATCACCACCGGTGTGCCCATCACCGTCGCCTACCAGATCGAACAGCGCAGCATTTTCCTGCGCGGCGTGCGCGTCATCCCCCAGCCGCTGCGCGAATACTCGTCGGGCGAGGATACGGCCCACCTGATCGGCTCCATGGCTGTCTCTTATACACATCTCCGAGCCCACGAGACCGTACTAGACCTCGTATGCCGTCTTCTGCTTGCAAAAACAAAACTATAGTACACTCACACAATCA
>CALLZA010000809.1 GCA_937858165.1 uncultured Ardenticatenia bacterium | reverse complement strand
TTAAGCGTATTAACCGAAGCCGTCGTTGCCTGGCTCGAGCACCTGCCTTTCGCTACGGCTTGCTCTCTCATGGGCGTCGATGATGCGTCGCTCGCGCTTGTTTACAAACCTTTCGAATAGTTACTTAACCTGTGTAATCTGTGGTTCATACGCTTAATATCTGAGGATCGCCCCGATGCGGCCGGCGTTTTCGAGGGTCGGGTTGTCAGCTATGATCTCGACGTGGCCGCCCTGGGCCACGGTCTGGGCCACGGCGGCGTCGATCACGTCATCGACCTCGGCCAGCTCGCTCTCGGCCAGCGGGCTGCGGGCCAGATTGGCGACGACGAAGCCCGACGGCTCATCGATGTAGCCGTGGTAGCGGAAGCCATCGCTGATGATGAGCGCCTCGACGCGCTTGTCGCTAACGGCTTGCAAGACGTCATCGAGGCCGACGACGGCGGTGGCCCCCATCGCGTGCAGCGTCACCAGCCGCTCGACGAGTTGGGCTTCGCGTTCGGCGTTGGCCTGGCGCAGCAGTTCCAGCGCCCGGCGGCGCACTTCCGACTCGCCCATGTCCTTGTCCACGGCGAACGAACCGGCCAGGCAACTCTGGAGTTGCTTGGGCAGCATCTCGCGGAACTGGGCCACCGTCTCGTTGGTGCCGCCCAGGAACAGCCGTCGGATGGGGCGCGAGGCGTAGAAGCGGCCGGCCGCCGCGGCGCACTCGCGCAGGTTGCGCGCCGCAACCTCATCCTCGTGGTCGCCACCGCCGGGACCGCTCTCCCCACCGCCGCCGCGCCGGCCCACAGCCGACGAACCGCCGCCGCGCTTCACCTTACGTACTTCCTCGCCGGTGAAGCTCTCCGTGGCCTGTGACTCGCCCAGATGGTACTCATAGAACTGGCCGCCGACGCGGTCGACGACGATAACGCCGAAGTGGGCGTAGTGGTCCAGGAAATGGGCCAGCGGCTTCACGTAGGGCCGCGGGCCGAGCCGAACCCGGTTGCGAAAAGCGACCGGCGAAGGATAGGAGCGGAAGAAGTTGCCGCCCTGGCCGCAGAACAGGGCCAGGCCGGGCTTTGACCAGTCGTAGCCTAGGTCGAGGTAGCGCTCGATCGTCTGCGCCTCTTTCTCATGCTGTGGCTGAACCTCCTTCAACAGGCCGCGGGCCGTCAGCCGGATCGCTTCCGTCGACTGGCGCGCGCTGTCGGTGTCGAGATAGACGCTAACGACGCCGTCGCCGTTGCCCTCATAGGCCAGCAACTCTTGCATATCTTCCTGGCTAAACATGGATTCCTCCTACGATGGGGCCGGGTTGCCGGGCAGCCTATCGGCAGCCGGCGCAGTGGATTAAAGCGCCCGATCGCGCGGCAGGCCCTATGGGCGCTGGCCGAGCGTCAGGGGAACGTCGATCTGTTGTCCGTCGCGAATGATCGTCAGGCTGATGGTTTGGCCTACCTCCGTTTGAAAGACCAGGAAACTGATCAAGTCGTCGGGGTTGTTGATGGGGCGGCCGTCGGCGGCAATGATGAGGTCGCCGCCGGGCAGCAGTTCGCCCAGATCGGAGATGCCGCTGCCGCGCAGCCCAGCCGTCGCCGCCGGCGCACCGGGCGTCACTTCGGTCATGTAGGCCCCGGCCACCTGTGGCAAGCCCAGGGCCTCCTGCGTCGCCAGATCCAGCTCCGACATGCGCACACCCATATAGGTGTAGTGGTACTCGCCCGTGGCGACGAGCGCCGGCACCACGCGCCGCACAGCGTTGACCGGTATGGAGAAGCCGACGCCGGAGTTGGTGCCCGTGCTGGTGCTGATAGCGCTGTTGACGCCAATGACTTCGCCGGCCAGATTCAGCAACGGGCCGCCGGAGTTGCCGGGGTTGATGGCCGCGTCGGTCTGGATGACCTGGGGCAGGGAGTAGCGCCCACCCCCCTGGGCGATGCGGTCGGAGGTCAGCGTGCGGCCCAGACCGCTGACGATGCCCAGCGACAGCGAACCGGCCTCACCGAATGGATTGCCGATGGCGACGACGAACTGGCCGACGCGCACACTATCGGAGTCGCCCAGGGGGATGGGCAGCACGCCGGGCGGCGGCTCGACGACGCGGATGACGCCCAAATCGCTGTCGATATCGGTGCCGATGGTCTCGGCCGTCCGCCGTTCGCCACCGGGAAAAGCCACTTCCAGCCGCGCCGCGCTGCTGACGACGTGGTTGTTGGTGATGATGTGCCCCTGGTCGTCATAGACAAACCCCGTCCCCGTGCCCAACTGGTTGCCGGCCTCATCATAGACAAAGATGTGGACAACCGACGGGTTGATCCGCTCATAGAGGGCGACGAGATCACTTTCCAGATCGGTGCTGATGGGCGGCTGGCCGGTAGTGGCGGTTGCGACGGCCGGCAACTGGGCGGTGATGGTGGCCACGGCCTGGGCGACCAGCGCTTGCTGGTCGGGCGTGGCCACGGCGTTCTCGCCGTCGGCCGCGCCGCCGGAGATCGCACAGGCGAGAGTAGACAGGGCTAACAGGAGGACAAGGAGCAAGAGGGGCGAACGGTGGAAGCGGTACATTGATAAGGGTCACCAGATGCAGAACCGAAGAGCGGCTGACGAACTTCTGCGTTACAGGATACAGTCTATTCTAGAGTCGCGGCCCATCGCAAGTCAAGTGAGAGGTATCACAACTTACTCACCTATCAGCCGTCTGGCGAGAAACCGTCACGATCAAAATACAAACGGGCGCGCCGCCCATCGCTGGAACGTCGCGCCCGTCGAGAGTGTCGCTCTCATGACCCGCCGGCGGATCAATACAGGAACATCGGCTTGCCGAGTACGTGGCGCACCTTGGGCCGGTAGTTGGCCACGTCGTACAGCTCGTCCACGTCCACGCGCTTCACGCCGCTGGTGACCATGCTCATGGCGACGTGGGTATACGCGCCGTCGCGCAGGGCGACCATGCGGCCGCTGCTGCCGGCAACGAGGAGATCGACCGCCAGGTGGGCGTAGTTCGTGCCAACCATCAGGTCGAGCGCGTCCGGCGCGCCGGAGCGCATCAGATAGCCCAGCTTCTGGCTGATGATGTTCTCGCCGGTCAGTTTCTTCAGCGCGTCGCCGGTGATGTCGCCAATGCCGCCCAGCTTGCGGTGGCCATAGGCATCGGCCTCGCCGAACTCTACCACCGCGCCGCCCGACAGGTGGGCGCCTTCGCTGACCGTCACCATGGCGTAGTTGCTAGGGTTGCTCTTCTTGTCGTCCATGACCAGCCGGGCCAGCTTCTCCGGGTCGAACGGCACTTCGGAGATGAGCGCCCGATCAACGCCCGCCAGGTAGGAGCTGATGAGGCTCGTCTCGCCGGAGTTGCGGCCGAACAGCTCGATGACGGCGATGCGCTCGTGGGAGCCGGCGCTGGTACGCAGTTGGTGGATGAACTGCACACTACGGGTGACGGCCGTGCTGAAGCCGATGCAGTAGTCGGTGCCATAGACGTCGTTGTCCATCGTCTTGGGGATGGCCACGACGGGGAAGCCCTCGCGGTGCAACCGCTCGCCATAGCTGAGCGTGTCGTCGCCGCCGATGGGAATCAGGCGGTCGATCTGCAAGAACTCCAGGTTCTTCAACACGTGGGGGGTGAAGTCGCGGGTGGAGTTGTCGGCCGCCTCAGCTTCGGGGTGCTCCGGGTCCTTCAGGAAGTCGGGCACGTCCTTGGGCTTCACCTTGCCGGGGTTGGTGCGGCTGGTGTGGAGCATTGTGCCGCCGGTACGGTCGATGGTGCGCACCGCAGCGTTGCTCAGGGGCATGATGTACTCCTCGATGGTCTGCGGATCGTCGCGGTTGACCATGAGCAGCCCGCCCCAGCCGCGGCGGATGCCGACGACTTCGTGGCCCGCGTCCACAGCACGGTTGACCACGGACTTGATCGACGGGTTCAGGCCCGGCACATCGCCGCCGCCTGTCAGGATACCGATCTTCATGATACTGTCTCCTCGTTGATAAGATGAATGCGAAAATGATCCTTCAGGCTCGTCGTCCAACGCTCTGGCGGGCACTTCTAGCGCGCTAAGCGCTCAACGACGAACGCCCTTTTCAGCCGCGATACCCCTCGCCGCGTATCGACGGCCCGGGCAGGGCCAGCACGCGGGCGATAGGCCGTAGGTCCATCCACCACTGTTTGAGCGGCCGGCTGTGCTGGTAATCCATCTGTCGCGGCACATCTTCCAGGGCCATGGTGCGAACGTCACCCTGAATCTGGCCGATGCAGACGCCAGACGACTCGCGATTATTGACGGCCTGCTCCAGGAAGTCGATACAGCGCACGGCCAGCCGCGTGGCGAAGATGCGGTCAAAGGGCGAGGGAGTGCCCCCCTGCTGCAAGTGACCGAGAATCGCCTCGCGCACGTCGAACAGGTCGCCGCCCTCTTCTTCGAACAGGGTACGCATGAAGTGGGTCGAGTAGACCTCGTTGGCCTTTTCGTTGCGAATGATCAGGCCCAGCCGTTTGCCGTGCTGGAAGGCGTGCTTGAACTCCTCCACGTCCTCTACCAGTTCGCGCATCGTCACCCCCGCCTCGTGCAGGTAGAAGCGCTCCGCGCCGGTCGCCAGCGCGCCCATGAGGGCCAGATAGCCGCAGTAGTAGCCCATCACCTCGACGATAAACGCCCGCTGTGAGGCCACGGCCGACTGCTTGATCTTGTCCACGGCCGAGACGATGCTGTTCAGCGCCGTATCAGCCCCGACACTTAACTCCGTGCCCGGCAGGTTATTGTTGATCGTTGCCGGCAAGCAGATCATGGGGATGTCGAACGCCGGGTAGTTGTTGCGCTGGGCGTGCAGTTCCAGAATCGACTGGTAGCCCGACCAGCCGCCGACCATCAGAATACCGTCGATGCGCTGCTCTTCCAGATGGCGGGCGATGGCGTACAGGTCGCGCCCCTTGGGGATGGTGCGGTTGGTGCCCAACTCGGAGCCACCGCGCCCGGCCCAGCCGTTGACGCTCATCCAGTTCAGCTCTTCGATCTCGTTGTTAATCAGGCCGCGGAAGGCGTTGTGGACGCCCAGCATGGTGTGGCCGCGGTCGATGCCGATGCGCACGGCGGCGCGCACGGCCGTGTTCATGCCCGGCGCGGGGCCGCCACCGTGCACGATGGCCAGGCGCATCCGGCGCTGCTCGGGCGCCGGCTCGTGGGGCAGCGCCCGCACCAGCGTGCGCACAACGCGAAACGACTCGGCGAACGACGGGCCGCGCAGGGCCAGCGCCTCGTCGAAGTTCTTGGCGGCCACGGCATCGGCCACGGCCTTGGTCTTGGCCAGGGCCACATCGAGGCGTGTCCGCGTCAGCTTGTTGCCCTGCATACCAACGATGAGCGGCTCGCCGTTGGGGTCCATCGAGGTGATGGCCTCAATCGCTTCCGCACCGAGCATCGTGCTCAGGTTGCGGTCAAAGGCGCTCGGCGCGCCGCCGCGCTGGACGTGGCCCAGCACGGTGATGCGTGCGTCTTCACCCAGGCGGGTCTCCAGCACGTTCTTGACATGCTCGGTCGTGATCGGTTCGCCGTTGCGGTCGGTGGCCCCCTCGGCAACGATGACCATGATGTCGCGCCGGCCTACCTCACGCCCGTGCAGCAGCGCGTCGCACATCTTCGCTTCCCAGTCGTCCACGTCGGGCGGCGATTCGGGGATGAGCACCCAGTCGGCCCCGGAGGCCATGGCACTCATCAGGGCCAGATAGCCGCAGTGGCGGCCCATGACCTCGACGACGAAGGTGCGTTGGTGGCTGGCGGCCGTGCTGCTGATGGCGTCGGTGGCCTCGATGATGCGGTGCAACGCCGTGTCGGCCCCAGTGGTGATGTCGGAGCCGAACATGTCGTTATCGATGGAGCCGATGATGCCGACAACGGCTAGTGATTTAGCCCGTTCAGCGGCGTTCTGGCTGACGCGACCGGTATCGACCAGCTCCTGCACCAGGCCCGCCCATTCACGCTTCAGCAGGTCGGCCCCGGTCAGGCTGCCGTCGCCGCCGATGACCACCAACCCTTCGATCTCGTGCAGCAGCAGGTTGTGGACGGCGCGCAGCCGGCCGGCGCGCTCGCGGAACTCCTTGCAGCGGGCCGAGCCGATGATCGTCCCGCCCAGGTGGAGGATCCCACCCACATCACCCCAACTCATGGGCTTGATGCGGCTGCCGCCCTCGACCATGCCGGAGTAGCCCTCATAGATGGCAAAGACTTCCAGACCGCGCTCCAGCCCCGTGCGCACCACGGCGCGCAACGCGGCATTCATGCCCTGGGCGTCGCCGCCGCTCGTGAATACAGCGATTCTTTTCATGTCGGATGTACCATCCTCATCTGCGTCGATGTTCGCCAGGTTGCGCCGGAGTATGTTGGGCGATGGCACGGCGGGCGACTGAAGCGAGTGGGAGTCGCTATCGGTTTCCGTTGGCCGCTCGGGCGCCCATCATGCGCGGTTGTCAGCGTGCAGTGGTTCCTACTATCTGGGGTGTGGGAAGTACCACGTGGAATAGTACTAGGATCGGCGCAGGAGGCAAGGCTTTTAGCAGGTTGTTAACACCCGGCGCCCCAGTAGCCCCCCCGTCGCGACTGGGCTAAAATCGCTCCCGTGGCGTCCTCGTAGCTCAAAGGATAGAGTAATCGCCTCCTAAGCGATCGATCCCGGTTCGAGTCCGGGCGGGGACAAGGGAATTAGGAATTAGGAATTCAGAAGGGCATTTCTGAATCCCTAATTGATTAAAGCGTGCTTTCGGGGTCGATGTCAACCACCCAGGGTCGCGGGATGGGCAGGTCGTCCAGCAGGCGGTGGGGGTCGGGCGAGTAGATGACGATGTGCCAGCGGTAGCGGCCGTCGAGCCGGGTGAAGAACGCCGGCGTCGGGCCGAGAATCTCCGTCGCCGCCAGCGCCTTCTCGCGCACGGCTGTGGCCAGCACGCGGGCCATGTCCTCGGCCACGCGCTTGGCCCGCTCATCCACCGGGTCGGCTATGAGCAGCCGGGCCATGCGCCGGAAGGGGGGCAGAGCGCGCTGGGTGCGGAAGCGAATCTCCTCCAGGTAGAAGCCGGCGTAGTCGTGGTCGGCCGCGGCCTGAATGGCGTAGTGCTCCGGCTGATAGGTCTGAATGATGACCCGCCCGCCCAACAGACCGCGCCCCGCCCGCCCCGCCACCTGGGCCAGCACCTGGAAGACGCGCTCGCCCGTGTTGTAGTCGGGCAGGCCCAGAGCGATGTCGGCCGAGATGACCCCTACCAGCGTCACAAACGGCAAGTCCAGCCCCTTGGCGATCATCTGCGTGCCGACGAGGATATCGGTCTTGCGCTCGATGAACCCGGCCAGCAGCGCCTCGTGTGAGCCCTCTTCGGCCGTCGTGTCGCGGTCCCAACGGATGAGCCTCGCCTGTGGCCAGCGTGCCGCCACCAACTCGGCCAGCTTCTCCGTGCCCAACCCAAAGAAGCGGATACGCTCCGAGCCGCAGTTGGGGCAGACGGGCGGGTTTGGCTCGCGCCGGCCGCACTGGTGGCAGACCAGCAGCAAGTGGGACTGGTGGTAGGTCAGCGGCACGCCGCAGCGCGGGCAGTTCATCACGTGGCCACAGTCGCGGCAGTTGACGAAAGTCGCTGTGCCGCGCCGGTTCAGGAACAGGATGCACTGCTCGCCGCGGGCCAGCGTCTCCGTCACCGCCGCGTCGAGCGCCCGGCTGAAGACGGCCCGGTTGCCGGCGCGCAACTCCTGACGCATGTCCACCAGCTGGATGGGGGGCAGGGGGATGGTGAGGGCGTCGTCGAGCTTCATGATGTCGTCGGGAGCTGCGGGCGGGGGAGCAGGGGAGCGAGGGAGCAGGGGAGTGGGCGTGCCCTGCGCCGTGACGGTCGGCGGTCGGCGGTCGGCGGTCGGCGGCGCAAACGGCTGGTAGTGACTGGTAATACCCAGCCGCTCGGCCTGCCCGGTGATGCGCTGGCGGTGGCCCATGATGCGCCGCGGCAGCTCCAGCAGTTGGTAGCGGCCGGCACGCGCCCGGTGATAGGTCACCACGTCGGGCGTGGCGCTGCCCAGGATGACGGTCGCCCCGGTGAAGCCGGCCAGGGCGATGGCCGCGTCGCGGGCGTGGTAGTAGGGCGCGGGCACGGGCGGCGTCTGCTTATAGCTGGCGTCGTGCTCCTCATCGACGATGATGACGCCCAGGTTGGGCAGCGGCGCGAACAGGGCGCTGCGCGGGCCGATGGCGATGTCAAACAGCCCCTGCCGCGCCCGCCGCCACGTGTCATAGCGCTCGCCGTCGCTCAGGGCGCTGTGGAGCACGGCTACGCGGCCGGGGAAGCGGGCGGCGAAGCGGCGCACCGTCTGCGGTGTCAGGGCGATCTCCGGCACGAGGACGATGGCCTGCTGCCCCCGCTCCAGAGCGTAGTCGATGGCCCGCATGTAGATTTCCGTCTTGCCGCTACCGGTCACGCCGTGGAGCAGAAACGGCGTGGCTGCGTCCATCGGGTCGATGGCATCATCGTCCTGGCCACCTAGCCCACCGGCATCCGTGCCGGCTTCGTTACCCTGCAGCCCGTCGGCTTCTTCCTCATCCCACTCGTCGTCATCCTCCCCCTCGATCATCGCCACCTTGATCCGCCCCCACACCCGCGCCTGGTCGAGCGTCAACTCCGGCGGCTCGGCCGGGGCGAAGTCGCGGTCGGCCAGCGAGTCGCGCCAGACCTGGGTCGCCTTCAAGGCCACCAGGTCGAGTTCGGCCAGCCGCCGCAGGTGCTTCACCGTCGCCCCCGTCTGGGCGTAGACATTGCCAATGGCCACCGGCCGCGCCTCACGGGTCAACAGGTCGAGCACCGCCCCATAGGTCCTGTCTCTTATACACATCTGACGCTGCCGACGAGCGATCTAGTGTAGATCTCGGTGGTCGCCGTATCATTAAAAAAAAAAACAGGCCGCTAATGTTAGCACTCGAGCAGACGTCTGTACAACTGACTGTGACGCGGCAAACACCGTCTAGTCTCGATACGGACTGTAGTAGTCATGATGGCCGAACTTCGGCACCCTACAGAGCAGAAG
>CALLZA010000808.1 GCA_937858165.1 uncultured Ardenticatenia bacterium | reverse complement strand
CGGTCCTTCGCCGTCCGGTGCTGATTTTTTTTAGCGCCGGCCTTTCCTCTCCCACCGTTGGCCGGAGTTGGCTGCTTACCCCCCCCTCCCTCTCGTTACCTGACAACTTTTTCGCGCACCCGACCTAAGCAACTGATTGCCCATTGACATTCGCTCTCTGGCCATTATCATATTGCCTACGAGTCGCCAACGTATTGTGTCAGTTGTCTTTGTCCGGTCGTATTCGTTAGCTTCATAGTGGTCATCTCGGGCATGCTCGACCTGCTAACACGCCATTTTAATCTGGAAGAGTTGCGCACGCTGTGCTTTGAACTGGGCATTCCCTTCGACGAGTTGGGTGGCCAGGGGGTGCGCGGCGTGGCTCGTGAGCTGCTGCTCTACGTCCAGCGCCGCGACCGGTTGCCCGAGTTGCTGGCCACGCTGCGCGTCGAGCGGCCGTCCGTCGCCTGGCCCGACGCTACCGGGCTGCCCTCTATGATGGCTGCAACAACCGACGACCCGACGCCCACCGTTTTCCATGTAAGCGGTGACACCATTCAGACCGGCAACATTACGGACTCGGTCGTCGCCCTCGGTCAGGGCGCGTCGGTTGTCAGCGGCAAGTCGCCACGCCCCAAGAAGCATAAGGACGACGCCCCATGAGCCACGCGCCCGCTCTTGACGCACCGGCAGCGCGCCGCGGCGGAGACGACGGGCGGATGGTTGGGGAACTGGTCGGCCGCGACAAGTTTGTCGTCGGCGATCTAACCAACACCTACGCCGCCATTGGTGCCGGGGCCAGCGTCATCGTCCAAAAGGCCCGGTCGCGCGTCGGCGAAATCAAGCGCGAGGAGCGCTTCGTGGAGGAGCGGCTGGCCGACGGGCTGGAGGGGCAACTCGACCGCTACCGCCGCCTGGCCGAGATGACGGCCTTCGCACCCAGTGTCAACCCGTACCGAGCGTTGAAGAGCTATGAGATCGAGCACGCCGGGCTGTTCTATGGTCGCGGGGCCGACATCGACCGTCTGTGGGCCTACCTGGATCGGCCGCTGTCGGTCGTGCGGGCCGAGTCGGGTGCAGGCAAAAGCTCGCTGCTGAAGGCGGGGCTGGCGTCGCGCCTGCTGGCCGGCGGTCACCTGCCGATCTATCTGCGGCCGATCGACCGCTATCCGGGCGACGAGTTGAAGGCGTGGTTCACCGCCGACTTCGACACGCAGCCTGGCTATGAACGGCTGCGCGCTGATAGCCTGACCGGTTTCCTGGAGCGCGTAACGCGGCTGCTGGGGGCGGGGCGCGTCGTCGTCATCCTGCTCGATCAGTTCGAGGAGTTTTTCTATTACCAGCCCGAAGGGGAGCGCAAGCGCTTTGCTGCTGAACTGGCCGATTGCGTCGAGCGACTGCGGGATAGCGTGCGCTGGGTGTTCGCCATCCGCGACGAGAAGTACGCCAACTTCGGCGAGTTCCACCCAGCCATCAACCTCTCCTTCCACGATACCTACGCCCTGCGCTGGACGCCGGCCCAGGCCCGTGAGACGATTATCGAGCCGGCGCGTCTGTGCGGGCTGGAGTATGAGCCGTTGTTGCCAGACCGGGTCATCGCCGACCTGACCGAGGACGGCCGCGCCCTGTCGCCGCTGCACCTGCAACTCGTCTGCCACACCCTGTTTGAGGCCCACCATGACGACCCGCGGCCAATCGAGTCGGCCGACTATGACCGGCTGGGTGGGGCGCGGGGCATGTTGGAACAGTAGCTCCAGGACGTGCTGGCCCGCAGCGCTGAGGCAGCCGACCGGGAGCCGGCGCGCCTCGTGCTGGGCG
>CALLZA010000807.1 GCA_937858165.1 uncultured Ardenticatenia bacterium | reverse complement strand
TTTTCTTTACTTGATTTCTTATGTTGTCTGGTTCGGCTCTATTTCAGTTGCCATGTTACATGTTGTGTGCTCATATTGCTTCGTTACTTGCACCGCTGCTTGGTGTCCTTCTGATTACTTCGTTTTTTTTTTTTTAATGATACGGCGACCACCGAGATCTACACTAGATCGCTCGTCGGCAGCGTCAGATGTGTATAAGAGACAGGTGAAGATGAGGAGGATGGCCCCCAAATCCCACAGGCCGATGAGCATGCCGATCAGGACGATCATCAGCGACGAGCTGAGCGCGTACTCATAGAAGCGGATGGGGTTCATGCCCTGCTTCAGATTCTTGACGTACCGCTCGTAGCCGACGGTTGCCAGATAGAAGTGGGCTATGGCCGAGATGAGCAGGAAGGCGGCCACGGCCGGCCCGAAGCGCAGTTCGTAGAGCAACTGGGGGTTGGGGCTGAGCGAGCGGCTGGCGACGTCGAAGTTGAGATAGTTGGTGAAGATGGGGTAGGTCGTGTCGTTGCTGACGACGATCATGAAAATGCCCTGCACGAGGTGCAGAAAGCCCATGATGAGGTTGAAGCGGCGCAGACCGGCGAACTTCTTCTCCATCTCGGCCGGCGTGCCGGTGGGCGTGGTTGCGGCAGCGGCCGGGGCGCCGGCAGTCGCCGAACTAACGCCGCCTGAGCTCTTGCGGGGCGTCTTGCTGTTGGTTGGTGTGGTCCGACTCTTCGTCACGTTGTTGTCTCCTGTTTTAAGTCTATGGACCGTGTTGTCCATCTGTCGGAAGTATACACAGTTTGTACAGCTTTTGCAACGTTTTGATCGATCAATATGTTGTTTGTAGCGCGTGACATTTCTGACCCACGCGGCTATGATTCCGAGGTGGAGCCAACATTCACCATGCTTTGCCTCATCCGACACGAAACCGATCCGTATTTTAACCTGGCGGCTGAAGAGTACGCCATGACCCACTTCGCGGCCGAGTGCTTCATGCTGTGGCGCAACGCCCCGGCGGTCATCGTTGGCCGCCACCAGAACACGCTGGCCGAAATCGACGCCGACTACGTGCGGGTCAACGACATCCCGGTCGTGCGTCGCCTCTCCGGCGGCGGCGCGGTCTTCCACGACCTGGGCAACCTCAACTTTACCTTCATCGCCGACAGCGATGGTCGGGCGCAGGTCGACTTCCGGCGCTTCACCCAGCCCATTCTCGAGGCGTTACAGGCGTTGGGTGTGGACGCTCGCTTCGAGGGGCGCAACGACCTGACCATCGACGGCCGCAAGTTCTCCGGCAACGCCGAGTACGTCAGCGGCAACCGCATTCTCCACCACGGCACCTTGCTGTTCGCAGCGCGCATGGCTGACGTTTCGGCCGCCCTGCGCCCCGACCCGGCCAAGTTCGCCGACAAGGCGGTCAAGTCCGTCCGCAGCCGGGTGACCAACATCAGCGAGCACCTGTCGCGGCCGATGACTGTGCTGGAATTTCGCGACCACCTGATGGCCCACGTCATGGCCGCCACGCCCGACGCCGAAACCTACGCCTTCACGCCCGCTGACGTGGCCGCGATCAGCCGGCTGCGCGACGAGAAGTACGCCACGTGGGAGTGGAACTACGGCCACTCGCCGGTCTATAACTATCGCAAGTCGGCGCGCACGCCGGGCGGCACGCTGGAGGTCGCTCTCAACGTGAATGGCGGCGTCATCGCCGACGCCCGGTTTTACGGCGACTTCTTCAACCGGCGCGACCCGGAGGAGGTCGCCGCGGCGTTGGTCGGCGTGCCCCACCGTCGGGAAGACCTGCGCGACAGGCTGGTGAGCCTGCCGGTTGACGACTACTTCTACAACGTCCCTGCCGAAGCGTTGCTGGGCGTCCTGATCTAGGCCCGCCTCACCAGAGGTCGGCACATTGCAGGTCGTCGCAGGCGGTCAGCACGCGCCGCAGCATGGTCGGCCCGAAGCTCCACCAGCGGGAAGTGACGCCGCCGCGGCAGTACTCGGTGGCGACGTAGACACCCATCGCCGCCGTCAGCCGGTAGTCTTCGACCAACTGCTCCCAGCTATAGCCCGTCACGCCGCGCCGCCGCAACTCGTCATGGTAGCGCCGCAGCACTGGCCACTCCAGCGCCCGCCGGGTGGGCGTGTCCCAGTCGATTAGCATGGCGTAGGCCAAATCGTAGACGCCCAGCCAGGTGGTCAGGCTCCAGTCGAACGGCTGCCGGTCGATGATGTAGATCGGTCGTTCGCCCTCGCGCGGCACCAGGACGTTGTTCTCGCCCACGTCGCCGTGGATAAGGGTGAAGCCATTGGCGTCGGCGGTGCGGGCAATCAGCGCCGCCGGATGCCGGGCGTACAGGTTATGCATCAGGCCCGGCCAGTGGGGTTCCAGTTGGTCGCCGGCGGCGGCTACGATGTGGGCTACACCCGGTTCGGCGATGGCGACGAAGCGCTGGATGAAGGCCGCGTCGTGAATAGGCGCGGCCGCCTCGGCCAATCGCACCGCGCCCCACCAATGGGCGTGCAGCGCCGCCAGCCCCTCGGCCAGCGCCAGCCCATAGGCCAGGGTCGGCGGTTTGTCGGCGGCGGTGACGTGGGTGGGCGACACGTCGTCGAGGAGCAAGTGGTAGCGGCGCAACGCCTGGGAATAGGCGGCGTCGTAGCAGCGCACCAGCGGCGCGTTGGCCGCGTCGACGTAGTCGCGGGTATAGTACGTCACTTCCGACGCGCCGAACGATTCGTCGTCAAGGTCTGTCTCGACCATCTTCAGGAAGAGCCGCGGCGGTCGTTGGCCCTGCGCGCCGTCGCTATAGCGCATGTGGAGAATGGCGTTCGACGACCAGTTGCCGCGACCGGTGTCGATGTCGAACGCGCTCACCGCGCCGGAAGTCAGCGCCCCGCCGGCCTCCAGCACACGCGTGAGCCACGGTAGAGTGATTTGCTCAGGAGTGGTGATGACTTGATTAGGCATGGCGGCGCGCATGTATCTGCTTTTGAATCGCTGCGGTCACGACGCCGGTCAGCACCGCCGGCAGACCCAGCACGAGAAAAATAACGCCCGATTCGCGCAGGAAGTAGCCCAGGCGACCGGGGTCGCCCAAGACGAACACGTAGAAGACGACGGCGGCCAGTGTCGCTGCCAACCCGGCCAGCGCGCCACCCAACAGGCCGAGATCCAGTATGCCGACCGCCAGGCCAATCAGCCCGCCCATCATCCCACCGGCCACGCCCACGGCCAGCCCGAAGCCGGCCGCTTCACCCACCCGCGCCCCGTCGAGCAGCGCCAGGCCGACAAACGACAGCGTGGCGAGCGCAAAGCCGGTAGCCGCGCCCAGCAGGCCGTCGAGCAAACCTTGTCCCAACCTGAGGAAGGTTTTCATAGACCCTGTTGGCTTGCTTAAAGCAAAGTGCCGCAACCGTGCTGAGTGGCCATGAGGTTGTCAGGCGACGATAGTGTACCGTGTTGCCACTTGGCTGACGATACTTGCCGGGCTTCGACACCGAGGCTGCTCCTGCCAAACTGCCGCCCACCTGTTATACTCAGAAACTTATGAAACTTGGCATCATCGGCCTGCCATCCTCAGGCAAAACAACGATCTTTAACGCCCTGACCCAGGGCAACGCCCCCACCGGCCAGAGCATGGGCGGCCGCTTCGACGTGTTGACGGCCGTCGTCGACGTGCGCGATCCGCGCGTCGACGTGCTCAGCCGCATGTTCAAGCCCGAAAAGACGACCTACGCCCGCATCACCTACAGCGACGTGGCCGGGCTGCAAAGGCGCGAGGAAGATGCGCCGGGCAGCGGCCTCAGTCCCCAGTTGCTCAACCACCTGTCTGGTCTGGAGGGGTTCGTCCACGTCGTGCGCGCCTTCGAGAGCGCCAGCGTGCCCCATCCCGACGGCCGTGTTGACCCCGCGCGTGACCTGGCTGCGCTGGACACGGAGTTCTTGCTGAGCGATCTCGGCGTCGTCGAACGGCGCATCGAGAAGCTTCAGGAAGGGCTGAAGAAGGGGGCCAGCAAGGACAAGGCCGCGGCCACGGCCGAGCTGGCTCTGTTCGAGCAGATGAACGAGACGCTGAGCGCCGAGCGGCCGTTGCGCGTCCTCGACCTGAGCGAAGAGCAGCTCAAGGGGCTGCGCGGCTACGGCTTGCTGACGCTGAAGCCGAAGGTCGTGCTGATCAACATCGGCGACGACCAAGCCGAGCCGGCGCTGGCTTATGACTACCCCGGCACGGTCATGGCCGCCATCCGCGGTCGGCTGGAGATGGACCTGGCCCAGCTCAGCGCTGCCGGCGACGCCGACTCGCTGGCGATGTTCATGGAAGAGTACGGCGTAACCGAACTGAGCCTCGACCGGGTGATCCACCTGAGCTACGACCTGATGGGGCTGCAATCCTTCTTCACCGTCGGCGAAGACGAGGTGCGCGCCTGGGAGGTGAAGCGCGGGGCGACGGCCGTCGATGCCGCCGCCGTCATCCACACCGACCTGGCCAAGGGGTTCATCCGCGCCGAGGTCGTTGCCTACGACGACCTGATTGCCCTGGGCGGCCTGGCCCAGGCCCGCACCGCCGGCAAGTTGCGGCAAGAGGGCAAGACGTATCTGGTGCATGATGGGGACGTGGTAAACATCAAGTTCAACCTCTAACACAATTAGGAATTAGGAATTAGGAATTGAAGAACGCCGATTCTTCAATTTCTAATTTCTAATTCCTAATTCCTAATTGTCTCGGAACCTCTGCGCGGGCCGCGGCGTCTATCACGTAGAGGTATTATGTCCATCAAATCATTGTCTTTGCCTTTTGTTCTGGCCTTGAGCCTGTTCATGGCGCTGTTGAGCGCCTGTGGCGGCGACACGCCGCCCGATCTGGTCATCCCCACCGTGGCGGCCACGGCCGACCCCAACTTGCCGCCGACCGCCGTTGCTGCCATCTCGCCTACTGCGCCGGCGACCGTGACGTTGCCGCCGCCGGCCACTGCCATCCTGGCCACGGCCACGAACACTCCTGCGCCTACTCCTATCCCGCCCAGCGCCACACCCCCGCCGCCGACACCGACGCTGGCCCCGACGACAGTGCCGCCGACCATCGCGCCGCCGACAGCTACCCCCGTGGCCGCCGCGCCCGTCTACCGCGTGGCCTTCGTCGCTGCCAACGACATGCTCAACGTTCGCCGTCAGGCCGACGCCGACTCGACCGTCGTCGGCCAACTGTCGCCCGCCGCCACGGGCATCACCGTCGTTGACGAGGGGCAGTCGGTGCGCGGCGGCGGGCTGTGGCTGCCCGTCGAGACGACTGCTGGCTCCGGCTACGTCAACAGCCGCTTCCTGACCGAACAGATCGACCGCGCTACATTCTGCGCCGATCCGGCGGTCAATGACCTCCTGAACCGGTTGCAGACGGTCATCGTTACGGAGGACGTGGCCCTGCTGGGTGAGCTCGTCCACCCGACGCGCGGCCTGCGGCTGCGGCTGAACTGGTGGAATGAGGAGATCATCGTCCGTGAAGATGGCATCACCGACCTCTTCCGCGACCGGCGGCGCGATGCTGTCAACTGGGGCACCGACGAGGGCAGCGGCGAGACCATCCGCGGCACGTTCAGCGACGTGATGCTGCCGTTCCTGACCCGCGACCTGCTGGGCGCGACGCAGTGGGCCTGCGACGAACTGCTCTATGGCCCGACGGCCGGGCTAATCACCCTGCCCGAGGGGTATGAGGCCGTCCACTTCTACAGCGCCCACCGCCCCGCGCCGGCGGCCCAGGAGTTCGACTGGGGCACGTGGGCTGTGGGGGTAGAGCGCTGGGAGGGACGCTACTACATTAGCTACCTGGTGCACTACCGCTACGAGATCTAAAAGCCAAAAACCCTTCGGCCGCAGATTGCCCCGCCTTTTTCAGGTTAATCCTCCCAACCTGGTTGGCCTACGGAAGCTAAACCGTACCCACCCTGTTTCAGTGACAATTGTTGACGGTGTTGTGACGGCAGGCCCCTACGCTCTCACCGGTGCGGCGGTAGACGCCGCACCAAATCTGTGTTGGTTCAATTGACGGATAGTAGACACCGGGTTTCTCAGGCCGAACCCGGTGTCTACTCTTGATTCTGCAAGCTCAGCAAGCAACGCCCATCGCAACGCCTGAATGTATCCCCGCTTATACCCCCGTGCCCACCACCGGCACATGATCTTCAACGCCGCAAGCTCTACACTGATAGACGAATAACGAGTGAATAGGCAGGCGGCCCGCAAACCGGCCAGTAGTCGCCGGGCGGGCCGCTCCATTAACCGCACGGAGGTATAGTGATGGCGAAGATTCAGTCGATGGAAGATTTGATGGTGCACGAACTGCAAGACCTGCGCAGCGCGGAAGAGCAACTGGTCGAGGCGCTGCCGAAGATGGCCGAGGCGGCTAGCTCGGCCCAACTCAAGAAGGCGTTCAACGCTCATCTGAAGCAGACCCAGACCCAATTGACGCGCATGGAAAAGGCGCTCCAGCACATGGGCAAAGGCCCCGGCAACATGAAGTGCAAGGGTATGGAAGGGCTGGTCAAAGAGGGTGACGAGGTCATCAAGAACGTGACCGACCCGCAGACCCGCGACGCGGCGCTCATTGGCGCGGCGCAACGTGTGGAGCACTATGAGATTGCCGGCTATGGCACGGCGCGCGCCCACGCCGAAGCGCTTGGGCTGACCGAGATCGCCGACCTGCTGCAAGTGACCCTCGACGAAGAGGGCGAGACCAACAAGCTGCTCACCCAGCTCGCCGAGGGGCGTATGACCAGCGGCGTGAACGAGCGCGCCGCCGTGCGTTGAGAGGAACACGATGGACAAGATCGACTCCATAGATGACCTGTTCGTCCACGAGCTACAGGATTTGTACAGCGCCGAGTCGCAACTGGTCGAGGCGCTGCCGCTGATGGCCGCTGCGGCCACGGCGCCGGAGTTGCGCATCGGTTTCGAGAAGCACCTAGACGAGACGCGCGCCCAATTGCAGCGCATCGAACAGGTGTTGACGATGCTGGACGAGCAGACCGATGATACCGTTTGCGCCGGTATGCAGGGCCTGATTGAAGAGGGTAAGTCGATCATGCAGTCGGTCGAGCGTGGCGCCGTGCTGGACGGCGCGTTGATCGACGCCGCCCGCAAGGTGGAACACTACGAGATCACCGCCTACCGCGGCGCGATGAGTAAGGCGCACGAACTGGGCTACGACGATATCGGTGAACTGCTGCAAGCTAACTTGCAGGAAGAGGAACTTGCCGACCACAAGCTCCAGACGTTGGCCGAGGCGATGATGCCCTATAGCGGCCCCGGCGCTGACCCGCGCGACGACGGCAGCGAGGTCATCATCGGCAGCCGGTAAGATAAAGAAAGCCTTACGCGAAGACGCCAAGAACGCGAAGCCCAGATATTTCGGGGCTTCGCGTTCTTGGCGTCTTCGCGTAAGACCTTCTTACTCCACGAAGCGTGTTCTGCCCATGACTGAGGTGTCATAGCCGGGCATGGCGGCCACGGCGGCGCGGAAGGCATCGTCGGCCAGCAGCGTCAACAACGGCCGCAGCGTTTCGCCCTCATAGACGGCCTGGGGGATAGCCAACTCATACGGCTCATGGGCCAGCGGCACAAAGTCGAGCCGCAGCGCCCGCGCCGCGGCCTGGATGCCCAGCCCGGCGTCGGCCGCGCCGGAAGCGATGGCCGCGGCCACGGCCAGGTGAGTATACTCCTCGCGCTCATAGCCGCGGACGGCCGCCGGCGCAATGCCCAGCCGCCCCAACTCGTAATCCAGCAGCACCCGCGTGCCCGCGCCGCGCTGCCGATTAACCAGTTGCACGTCGCGCCGCGCTGCGTCGTCCCAGCCGCTTAGCCCCAGCGGGTTGCCTGGCGGCACCAGCCATCCCTGCTCGCGGCCGGCCAACGTCACCAGCGCGACGCGCTGCCCTGGCAGATAGCGACGCACATAAGCCGCGTTGTACTCGCCTGTCTCCGGGTCGAGCAGGTGGGTGCCCGCCAGATGGGCCTCGCCGCGCCGCAGCGCCACCAACCCACCCAGGCTGCCGACATTGGCCGAGACGAGCCGCAGCCCTTCGTGCCGTTCGGCCAGGAACTGGGCCAGCAGGTCGAGGGCGAGGTCGTGGCTGCCGATGGCCACCAGGGCGCGGGCGATGTCGCGCGGGTCGCGGTAGAGGTGGACGGTGACGGCCGCGCCCGCGTCGGCCCCCTCGCTGAAGCGCGGAATACGAACGATGCCGTCAGCGCGCACCAGCGAAGTGATGACTCCCGCGCCGCGGCTGATGGGTGTCACCGTCGCCCGTTCGCCCACCTGGCCGACGACGACGCGCACGAAGTCCTCGTCGCCGGTGTGGCTGGCGATCTTGCGCGTTAGGGTGCCCTGGAGCGTCGGCGGCTGTTGCGGCCGCTGCCCCTGCCAGCGCGCCAGCAACGGCTCGACGAAGATTTCGCCCGTCAACGCCGCGCTGACCGGGTAGCCGGGCACACCGATAATGGGAGTGACGAGTGACGAGTGGCGAGTGGCAAGTCCAGAATGCGCTTCATTCGTCACTCGTAACTCGTCACTCGTCACTATTCCTAGTACCACCGGATGCCCCGGCCGCACGGCCACGCCGTGGACGAGCAGCCGGCCGAGCGACTGCACGACGTGGGCGGTGTAATCCTCACTGCCGGCCGAGGAGCCGGCGTTGAGCAGCACCAGGTCGTGGTCGGCGGCGGCGGCGACAGCGACGCGGATGGCGTCGAAGTCGTCGGCTACGATGGGCCAACGGGTGGGCACGCCGCCCCAGCTCTCCACCTGCGCCGCCAGCACCAGCGAGTTGTACTCGATGATGGCTGTCTCTTATACACCTCTGACGCTGCCGACGGGCGATCTAGGGGAGAACTCGGTGGTCGCCGTCTCATTAAAAAAAAAAAAACAGATACGAGGAGGAGAGTCGAGGACAGGTAACGGTG
>CALLZA010000806.1 GCA_937858165.1 uncultured Ardenticatenia bacterium | reverse complement strand
TCGTGTATAGAGTAGTAGCTGACTTGTGGTGCGATGTATTTCTGTGTTTTTTTTTTTTTCAAGCAGAAGACGGCATACGATATCTAGTACGGTCTCGTGGGCTCGGAGATGTGTATAAGAGACAGGTCCTGCCCGGCGTGGTCGTGGGCCGGCTGCGTCTGCCCCGGCTCCAGGCAGTTGACGCCCAGCAACAGCGCGTCGCCGCGGAACAGGGTCGCCTTATAGAACTTGTCCGGCCGCGCCCCCACATGGTCGCTCAGCCGCGTAACGTACTCCATTCTTCAATTCCTAAATCCTAATTCGTAATTCCCTATTATAACGAAACGTGCCCTGTTCTCGCAGAAACAGGGCACGTTGGCGACTAACCGGAGAGGTTAAGCGAACTAAGCCGGAACGCCCATCTCCACCATGTTACCGAGGATGCGTTCCATCGCCATGGTATGGCTGCACACCTGATGCGAGCCGAAGTAGTTGCAGTCGCACTGCCACTGACCGCCGTCATACTTCACCTGATGCGTACTGTCATTGTCGCCCAGGACGCTCGCCTGCAGGGACTGAAATTGAACGCGCTGCTCCCGCTCTTCCGCGTAGAACTTCGCCTTTTCAATCTTGCCGATCATACCATAGTCCATTGTGTGTCTCCTCTCTAAGTACTGAACGGACGACGCTGCTGACAAACAAAAAACGCACGCGGTGAGGCGTGCGTCTACTACCCTATTCGATTGTTGGCTGCTGCAATTGTTTTCAGCACCATACCCTTAGTATACCCGCCGGGCGTCGGGTGTCAATCAAACTAAATGACTATTGCCCTACGATTCAGGTGGCAGGTGAGGGGCAAGTAGTGGGCAGTAAGACCTCACGCCAAGCTCGCCAAGCAGCAAAGGACGCCAGGAAAGATGCAACTTTCGTCTTTGCGTCTTTGCGACCTTGGCGTGAGGTCTTCTTGCTGCCGTGTAATGCGCCACTACTAGGACATCTGACCTATTGACAGAGAGAGTTCTATCCTTATACTGTTTTTGTCAGTCAAGTTTCTCGCGTTCGTTTCCTGCAAGCGCTCCGGCGCGCCAACGTTCGGGCTTGCAGACCGGCATTATGAATAGATAGACGAGGGCGACCCGGTTCGCTTAGGCCCCGATGGGGAGTGTCCGGTGTCGCCAGAAGGTGTCCATTTCTAGCCGCGCCAATCGATTTTAGGCTTACTGGTGTGCCGCCGTGAGGTGCGCACAGGAGGTCATCGGAATGGCCCAATGCCGCACATTCCTGTTCGGTCGCTTCCACGCCGAAAGCGATGGGCTGCCCCTGTCCGGTCTGGACGGGGCCAAGGCCCAGGAGCTTTACAGCTTTCTGCTGCTCCACCGCGACCGGCCCCACTCGCGCGTCTCGCTGGCGGCCCTGCTGTGGGGGGAGATGCCGGAGGCCCACGCCCGGCAATATCTGCGCAAGGCGCTCTGGCAACTGGGGGTGGCGTTGGAGGGCGCGGCTGACGCGCTCATGGTCGAGCCGGGTTGGATCCAGTTCGCCCCCAACGCCGGCCACTGGCTGGACGTGGCCCAGTTCGAGACCGCCTACGCCCATGCCGAGGACATCCCCGGACAGAAGCTCCAACCGGCCCAGGCCGACGCGCTGGCCGCCGCCGTGGCCCTCTATCGCGGTGACCTACTTGAGGGTTGGTATCAGGAGTGGTGCCTCTTCGAGCGTGAGCGGCTGGAGCGCATGTACCTGATCATGCTGGAGAAGCTGATGCTCTACTGCGAGAGCCAGGGGCAGTATGAGTCGGGCATCTCCTACGGTGTCGCCGCCCTGCGCCACGACCGCGCCCGCGAGCGCACCCACCGGCGGCTTATCCGCCTGCACTACCTGTCCGGCAACCGCTCCGAGGCGCTGCGCCAGTACCGCCGCTGCCAGCAGGCGTTGCAGGAGGAGTTGGGCGTCGGCCCGGCGCGCACGACCATCCGGCTCTATGAGCAAGTGTTGGCCGAAGCCGGTCTGGACGCCCCCGGCCCGCCCGCCGTCCCGTGGCCGCGCGCCGACGCGCCGGCGCAGGACAAAGCCATCCGCCAACTGGAGTCGCTCCACCAACTGCTGTTGCAGATGCAGTTGCGCATTCAGCAAGAGTTGGACACTGTCGGCGTGGCCCTGGCCCCGCCTGATCGCCAGTCGCAGCGGCCGTAGCCTCACGTGTCAAGACGCATGACCGCCCATTATGGGCGGTTTTCTTTTGCACAAGATCGCCTCAGGATACGCTGCAGGAACGCCCGGTGATACCGGGGCCTGCTACAGTACGCTTGCCCGGTCAGCTCCACGGCCCTTTGCCGACGAAGCAGCCCGGCCCAAAGGCGAAATGGACGTCTCTGAAAACGCGGTTCACTCTTTCATCATTCGCCTGTGGTGCGAAGAGAAGGAGTGCGACGCCCCCCTGGGCGTCTGGCGCGGCCATCTGACTCACGTGCCCAGCCGGCAGCGCCGCCACATCCAAAATCTGGACGAGATTGTCACCATCATCATGGAGTATCTGCGCGACCCGGACGGCCAACACACGCCGGGGTGACTTGAAGTAGGAGGTTTCACATGCCCGTTACGCCAACCTATCCCGGAGTCTACATCGAAGAAGTGTCCAGCGGCGTGCGCACCATCACCGGCGTGCCCACGGCCATTGCGGCCTTCATCGGCCGCGCCTATCGCGGCCCGGTCGACGAGCCGGTGCGCGTCCAGAACTGGGGCGACTTCGAGCGCACCTTTGGCGGCCTGCGCATCGGCTATCCGCTCGGCAATGCCGTCTATGACTTCTTCCGCAACGGTGGGGGCGAGGCCCTCGTTGTGCGTATGTTTGTTGCCCCCGCGCCCGACGACGACGACGGTGATGGCGACGGCGGCGATGGAGCCGACGCGGAGATTCCCATCCCCGCGGCCATCACCCACGGTGGCCTGACCCTGCGCGCCGCGTCGCCCGGCAGTTGGGGCCGCAACCTGCGCCTGCGCGTTGACCACGACAACCGCCCGACCGACCTGCCGTGGATGGCCACCTTTGGCGTCGCCCAGGCCGATCTGTTCAACCCTGTCTCTTATACACATCTGACGCTGCCGACGAGCGATCTAGTGTAGATCTCGGTGGTCGCCGTATCCTTAAAAAAAACACAACAAAAAAAAAAAAAAAAACAACAACACAGTAAAGCTGCATAACAACACTACTGAAGTACTTAGACGACAACGCACCATTAAAAGCATACACACTCGGTGAAAACGAGACCACCATATATCAAACAGGAGGGAGGAAACAAAAACGACGAAAGAGAAGACAGAAATG
>CALLZA010000805.1 GCA_937858165.1 uncultured Ardenticatenia bacterium | reverse complement strand
AGCGTAAGAGCCGGCAAATGGTGGCCGCCCGGAGACGGGTCGTGGAGGATGACCACAGCGCCGGGGCGCAAGGGGGCGCGGCGGGCGACGGCGGCGCGGACGGAGGCGGGCATGGCCCCCAGATGGACGGGGATGTGGGCCGCCTGGGCCAGCAGCGCCGGCCGCGGCCCGCCCAGAAAGACGGCGCAACTGTAGTCGAGCCGCTCTTTGATGTTGGGGCTATAGGCAGCGCGGCCGAGCGTGACGCCCATCTCTTCGGCCACGGAGGCGAAGAGGTGGTTGAAGATGGTCAGGGTGGCGGCGTCCATCGAAAGAAAGGTTCCAGGGGCCAGGTTCCAGGGAAATGCGCTCTTTGCTGGAACCTGGCCCCTGGAACCTGGAACCTAATCCTTGAAGACCGGCAAATTGGCGAGGGCGATGACACGCGACCAGTCATCTTCGCCTTCGGTGAAGATGGCCGCCACCTGGGCCACGTGGCCGCCGGCCTTCAGCACCAGCTTCTCCATGCCGTTGAGCGTGCTGCCGGTGCTGATGACGTCATCGACGACGATAACTCGCTTGTCGCGGATCAGTTCACGATCTTTCTCGTCCAGATAGAGCGTCTGCGGCGCGCCGGTGGTGATGGAGACCGTCTCGGCGCTGATGGCCTGGCCCATGTAGCTCTTGTACGCCTTGCGCAGCACGACGTAGGGCAGGCCCATCAGGGCGCTCATCTCGTAGATGAGGGGGATGCTCTTGGCCTCGGCCGTCAACAGTACCTCGGCGTGCACCTCGCGCAGCCGTTCGGCCAGCGCCGCGGCCGACGCCTTGACGACGTAGGTATCGCCCAGCATGTTGAACACGGCGATGCGCACGCCGGGGGCGACTTCAAATAGGGGGAAGTGGCGCACCAGGCCGGCCACTTCGACGGTGTAGGTATCGCGTTGGGTCATGGGTGCTCTCCTGATTGGGAATTTAACGCAAAGGCGCTAAGACGCAAAGGGGATAGGGGCCAGGTTCCAGGTTCCAGGGAAGAGCGCTCTTCCCTGGAACCTGGAACCTGGCCCCTTCTTTGCGTCCTTGCGCCTTTGCGTTAGATTCTGCCCATGAAAGCAATTATCGTGCAAGGCGAGAAGGACAACCCGACGCTGGTCTGGGGCGAGGCGGCCGAGCCGGTCTGTGGGCCGGATGAGGTGCTGGTCGACGTGCGCGCAGCGGCCGTCAACCGGGCTGACTTGTGGCAGGCGCGCGGCCACTATCCGCCGCCGTTTGGGGCCAGCGCCATCCTGGGGCTGGAGATGGCCGGGGTGGTGCGAGAAGTAGGCGCGGCGGTGGCGGCTGCGCCGACGACGTTCGGCATAGGCGACCGCGTGTGTGCCCTGCTGCCCGGTGGTGGCTATGCCGAGCGGGTGGCCGTGCCGGCGGGGATGCTGCTGCGGCTGCCCGACGACTGGTCGTTTGCCCAGGGCGCGGCCGTGCCCGAAGTGTGGTACACGGCCTACATTAACCTGTTCGACGAGGGCGCGCTGAAGCCGAGCGAGACGGCGCTCATCCACGCCGGGGCCAGCGGGGTGGGCACGGCGGCCATCCAACTGGCGGTCGAGGCCGGAGCGCGAGCCTTCGCCACCGCCGGCAGCGCGGAGAAGGTCGCGGTGTGTCAGGCGTTGGGGGCGACGCTGGCCGTCAATTACAAAGAGCAGGCGTTCGTGGCCGAGATCATGGCCGCGACCGGCGGCGAGGGGGTGGACGTGATTCTTGACCCCGTTGGCGGCGGCTATCTGGCGCGCAATATCTCGCTGCTGCGGCCGTTCGGCCGGCTGGTCAACATCGCCAACCTGGGCGGCAGCAAGGGGGAGCTGGACATGGGGCGCGTGCTGGGGCGGCGGCTGCGCATCGTTGGCTCGACACTGCGCGGCCGGTCGGTGGCGGAGAAGATCGCCATTACCCGCAAGTTCGAGGCCGAAGTGTGGCCAAAGCTGGCCGACGGGCGGCTGCAACCCATCATCGACCGTATCTTTCCCATCGCCGAAGCCCAGGCGGCGCACGCTTACGTGCTGGAGAATCGCAACATCGGCAAGGTCATTCTGGAGGTAGGGGCCAGGGGTTAGGGAAGAACCCTTTTCCCTAGCCCCTACCCCCTTTCTTCTAGATGCTTTGGTCCTGGAGGGCCATCAGGGCCGCGCGCGTTCGGGCCATGGCTGTGTCGTAGTCCAACACCTTCCCCTGCTCCCAGGCGGTGGCGAACGTCTCAACCCCCAGGGCTGTCTGTAAGCGCGGGCGAGCGGCATCGATCTGATTTTGGAAGCGGCGAATCGTTTGCGGATGGTGGTAGACCATCGACAGAACGGCCACGGCCTCGTCTTCATACCCCAGCGGTTCGGGAAAAATACAGATGCTCATCAGGCAACCAAGCGTCTGCCACGTCTTGGCGACAGCCACGTGCCAATCGAGCACGTCCAGCAAGTGCCGCGCCGCCTGTGCCGGGCGGCCGAGCCGGACGCACGTGCTGGCCAGGCTGTAGCCGGCGACACTGATACCGTACATATTGCGAAAACCCTTGGCCATGTTCAGCAGCCGGCGGCCGTAGTCCAATGCCTGCCCAAAGTCGCCGCGGGTCAATGCTTCTGTTTGTAGCGACTCAAGCACCTCAAAGATCAGGCTGCCGGGCGCCGGCCTCTCCTCCAAATAGGCGCGATGGCTCTCCAGCCTTGACAGAGTGTTCGGCTCGCTCAGGCCCAGAGTGACCCGGGCATTGTCGGCGTAGGCCGCCGCAGTAACCAGGGCGAGTTCATCCTGCTGGGCGCCAGCGATGTGGGCGGCCCTTTCGGCCCACGTTAACGCCTGCGGATCGCCGGTCCAACGACACGTGTTGGTTAGCAGGCAGTAGAGCTGGAACAACAGTTTTGAGTCAGCATGACGCGTGGCGAGGGGCACGAAATCGAGACACGCCTGCTTGACGGCCAGGGCGACGCGGAACCCCTCCAGCCAGACGAGGGCTATCAGACGCAGGCGGAGCATGGCCGGGTGCGTCTCGGCCACCCCGCCCCGTGCCAACGTCTGTAAGCCGTGGTCAAACAACGTCTCCGCTGGCAACCCCTGGGCGTTAGCCAGGGCGTAGAGACCGCTGGAGAGATCGGCCGCTGCGTCGGCCAGCCCGTGGTCGATGGCATAGAACCAGGCCCGATAGAGATTCTCGGTGTCGCCGGCCAGCCGTTCGGGCAGGTGCACCGGCGCGTAGTCGCCCAGCCGGTCCGTTTCCGTCTTCACCATGCGGGCGAAGTAGCGCGCGTGCGCCAACTCCGCTTCCACGCCGCTCAGGCTTTCCCGGCGGCGAGCGGCGGCGAACTGACGCAGAAGTTCGTGCATCGTGAAGTAGCCGTCGGGCCGGCGTTGCAGGAGTGATTGATTGACCAGGGTCAGCAGGAGGCGTAGATTGGCGCTGGCCACCTGCTCGGCCGCGTCACGCGAGAAGCCACCGCGAAAGGCGCTGAGGGTGGCCATGACGGCGCGCTCTTCGGGCGACATCATCTGCCAGGTGCAATCAAAGACAGCGTGCATGCTGCGCTGGCGGATCGGCAGGTCGGCCAACTCCACAGCCAGGAAGTCCAGACCGCGCGCGATCTCAGCCGCTATCTCCGCCGGCGTCAGCAGTTCCAGCCAGGCCGCGGCCAGCACCAGCGCCAACGGCATCCCCTGCACCTGCCGACAGATGTGGGCTACGTCGGCCACGTTGGCCGCGGTGACGGCAAAGCCGGGGCGGGCGCGGCGTCCACTCTCGGCGAAGAGTTGCACGGCGGTGTAGTTCAGGGCGTCTTCGGCCGACACTTCGTCGGGGAACTCCAGCCCGCCCAGTTCGTAGCGGCTCTCCCCGGCCAGGTGGAGCCGCTCGCGCGAAGTAGCCAGAATTGACAGCCGTGGGCACCCCTGGAGCATCGCGCTGACCAGCGCCGCCCCGTCCAGCAGGTGCTCGAAGTTGTCCAGGATGAGGAGCAGGTGTTGCTGATGCAGGGCGGCCAGAAGCTGGGGTTCCAGGGCCGCCGAGCGGTCGGGAGGCTGGTAGCCGAGGGCCACGGCGACGGCCTGGGGGATGTCGGTGGCGTGGGTCAACGGGGCTAGATCGACGAAGTACACCCCATCCTCGTACTGCTCCAGCAGCGCCGCACCCGCGGCCAGCGCCAGCCGTGTCTTGCCCATGCCACCCGGTCCGACGATGGTCACCAGCCGCTGCCGTTCGCGCGTCAGCAGATGTTCGATCTGTGCCAATTCGATCTCCCGGCCCATGAACGGCGTCAGGTCGGCGGGCAGGTTGTGGCGCCTGGGTTGCGGCGGGGGGGGGGGGGCGGCCGCGGGCGCGCGGGCGGGGCGCGCTCCTTTTTCCAGATGATCCCACCCGCGCGCGGAGACCGGGTGTGTGCAGCGGTGGGCGGTGCGCCACAGAAAAAAAAAAAAATAATACCAACATCGAGAAGAGAGA
>CALLZA010000804.1 GCA_937858165.1 uncultured Ardenticatenia bacterium | reverse complement strand
TGTGTTGATCAAATGCGTGTGGTGCATTGGGATCATGGTGGGTGTTGAGTGATTGTGTCTGTGTGTATGTTTTTTTTTTTCAAGCAGAAGACGGCATACGAGATCTAGTACGGTCTCGTGGGCTCGGAGATGTGTATAAGAGAAAGGTGCCCGCCGCCGGGGCCAGGACGGGCGTGCCGGCGTAGGCGCTGAAGTCGACCCCCTCATGATAGGTCAAGTAGGGGCCGCCATTGTAGGAGCGCCGGCCGCCGTAGGTGGCGGATTGGTGCAGATAGTCGTCGAGTGGCAGTCGGAACGGCCCCGTCCACTGAGGCGTGGGCGTCACCACCGTCCACAGTGCGCGCAGTCGGGCGCGCTCCTCGTCGCGGGCCTGCTGGTCGATCTCGGCCGCTTCACCGGTCAGCGTCAAATCCTGATAGTCCCACGCGCGCTCGACAAACTGCCACGGCTGAATCCAGGCCGGGCCGCCGTCCACACGGATGATCACCTCCGGCCGCCCGCCGGCAAAGAACGCGCCTGTGCCGACCAGGGCCAGGAAGCGGTCATCCTCGATAGTGGTGGCTGCGGCCAGTGTATCGAGTCGGGCGTTGACGGTCGTAACGCCGGCGATCCGGCCACGCAGCCCCAGCGCCTGCCCGGCGGCCGGCGGCGCGGGAGATACTTCCAGCGTGTCGATGCCCGGCGGCAGGTCGCGGATGTCGCCCGCGCCGGGGAGAAGCAGCGGCCGGTAGAGCGTTGGCCGGTAGGGGGAGCCGTGGGCGTGGGCGGCGGCCAGCGCCCAGGGGGAGAGACCGGCGCGGGCCGCCGTTTGTAGCAGGCCGCCGTCGTTGGGGCGCAGCAGGCGGCCGGCGCGGGGCGTTGCGGTGGGCGGCAGGTTCACGGTTGCGCCGATGGCCGGCTGTTGAGAGCGGTTGAGTTGCGGGTTGAGGGCGTGGAGCGTGGCCACGTCCGCGCCGTAGCGAGCGGCCAGGGCGACCCACGTGTCGCCCGGCGCAATGAGTTGCGTGGTCGGTGCAGCTTGCCGCGCGACCGCCGGGCGGGTTGCCAGCAAGGCTAAGAGCAGTAGACAGATAATCCCAAGTGCCCTTTTCACACAGCTATTGTAGCCGTGGTGAGGGTTACGGCCACATGCAGGCCGCCAAAATGCCCGTTGACACTTATGACGCACCGTGTTATAAATATGTACAATAATGCAGTGCGTCATATAGGTTATCATTAACAGGACAATGTACCAGGGTTGGTGATCAGTATGAGTCTGATGTATCTAAGTCTTGGGTCGAACCTGAACGATCGGTATGCCAACTTGCAGCGGGCTATCGCCGGGTTGCAGGCGCATTTCACCGTCACAGCCATTTCACCGGTCTACGCCACCGAGCCGTGGGGTGACACTGATCAACCGGCTTTTCTCAACGTCTGCGTGGCGGCCAGCACCGGCATTCCGCCGCACGACGCGCTGCGCCTCATCAAGGCTCTGGAAGCGGACCTCGGCCGCCAGCCTAGCCGTAAGTGGGGGCCGCGGCTTATCGACATCGATATCCTCTTCTACGACAAGCTGGTTCTGACCGACACAGAACTCACCATTCCGCACCCGCGCATCGCTGAGCGGGCGTTTGTTCTGGCGCCGCTGGCCGACATCATCCCCGATTTTCGTCATCCACAAACGGGCGAGACGATTGAGGAGATGCTCGATCGTCTGGGCACGACAGGTGTGGAGAGGTTATTCGAGATGCAGTTCCCCAGCCAATCGCGCGACCATGCCGTTGGCCAGAGTCAGGTAGCGGGCTGACATCATCCCCGTAGGCGCGCGATCCATGATATTTGAATGGGGTCAACGCACCTACGTGATGGGCATTATCAACGTTACGCCGGATAGCTTTTCTGGCGATGGCGTGGCTGCGGCTGTGGTCGACCCACTGCCCGGCGACGCGGTGGTGCGCGCGGTCGACCAGGCGCGGCAGTTCCTGGCTGATGGGGCCGATATTCTGGACGTGGGCGGCGAGAGCACCCGTCCCGGCAGCGTGCCCGTTTCGATCGCAGAGGAGCTGGCGCGTGTGGTGCCCGTGGTGCGGGCGCTGCGGACGGCGTTGCCCGAGGCGACGATCTCGGTCGATACTTACCGGGCGGCGGTGGCCGAAGCGGCGCTCGACAGCGGGGCGGATTGGATCAACGACGTCTGGGGCCTGCGAATGGACCCTGACATGGCGGCCCTGGTCGCCGCGCGCGGTTGCCCGGTCATCATCATGCATAATCGCAGCCAGCCGAAGGATGTGGCCCAGGAGCAGCGCCTGGGCGGTCGCTACGTTGGCATCCGGTACACGGAGTTGATGATCGACATCGCCCGCGAACTGACCGAGCAGATGGCGATTGCCTTCGCCGTCGGCGTGCGCGAGGAGCAGATCATTCTCGATCCCGGTATCGGCTTCGGCAAGACGGTGGAGCAAAACGTCGAACTGCTGGATCGTCTGGGCGAGTTGAAGGCGCTGGGCCGGCCGCTGCTCATTGGCCCGTCGCGCAAGTCATTCATCGGCTACACCCTCGACCTGCCGCCCGACGACCGGGTGGAAGGAACGGCGGCGACTGTCACCATCGGCATCGACCGTGGGGCCGACATCGTCCGCGTCCACGACGTGCGGGCTATCGCCCGCGTGGCGCGCATGACCGACCGCATCATCCGGCGCGCGGCCCCGTCACAACCGGGCCGCGCCGGGTCATAAGTTTCGCACATTCACACTGTTGGACAGGTTGTGGAGGAGTCTACCATGTTGGATTTTCGTCCAGATGAAGAGCAGAAGATGCTGACCGACACAATCGCCCGTTTCGCTCGGGAGCGCCTGCGGAAGGTCTACCGCGACGCCGAGGAAGAGGGCGAGGTGCCGGAACAACTGGTGCAGGCGGGGTGGGAGATTGGCCTGCTGCCGACGTCCGTCCCGGAAGCGTACGGCGGCTTTGGCGAGTACTCCAGCGTCACCGGCGCGCTGGCCTTTGAGGAGCTGGCCTGGGGCGACTTGGCGACCACGCTGGCCATCATGACGCCCAACCTGCTGGCCGTGCCGGTCATGCTGTGCGGTACGGAGGCCCAGCGCGAGACGTATCTGCCGCCGTGTTGCCAGGAAGTGCCGCCCAGGGTGACCGCAGCCCTCACCGAGCCGGTCGTCCAGTTCAGCCCTTACCGGCTGAAGACCACCGCCGTGCGCGACGGCGACGCATACGTGTTGAACGGCACGAAGACCTTCGTCCCCCTGGCTGACGAGGCCGAAACCATACTTGTCTACGCCAACGAAGATGGCCACACGCAAGCCTTCCTCGTGCCCGCCGGCACGCCCGGCCTATCGGTCGACAAGCGCGACAAGCTGATGGGCGTCAAGGCACTGTCGACCAACTTCGTCACGCTGTCTGATTGCCGCGTGCCGGCCGAGAACCGGCTGGGCGGCGAGGTGGGCATTGACTTCAGCCTCATTCTTAATCACAGCCGCGTGGCCCTGGGCGCGTCGGCCGTTGGTGTGGCCCGCGCCGGCTTTGAGTATGCCCGCGACTACGCCAAGCAGCGCGTCCAGTTCGGCGAGCCGATCGCCCACCGCCAGTCCATCGCCTTCATGCTGGCCGACATGGCGACCGAGGTTGACGAGGCCCGCTTGCTCGTCTGGGAAGTGGCCTGGCTGCTGGACCAAGGTAAGGACGCCACGCGCGACGCGACGATCATGAAGCAGCAAGTTGATCGCATGGTCGTGCAGGTGGCCGACCGCGCCGTGCAGGTTCTGGGCGGCTACGGCTACATTCGCGAATATCCGGTGGAGTTGTGGCTGCGCAACGCCCGCGGCTTCACCAGCTTTGACGGGCTGGCCATCATCTAGTGACCACGAGAAACCCGCACACGAGGAGATGCCATGATTAGTTTCGAGATACCTCCCTTCATACAGAATCAACTGGGTATGATTCGTATGGTTGCCGAGCAGGCGATGCGGCCATACTCGCGCGAACTGGATGAGAACGAACACGCCCGGCCGGAGGCGTTCGTCCAGATGACCTGGCCGTTCACGCAGGAGATGGTCAAGCGCTCGCTGAAGCCGCTGATGGAACAAGCGAATGGCACCAACGGCAGCACCAAGCCCAAGAAAGAAGGACCGGATTACGGCATGGTGAACTTCATCATGATGATCGAGCAGCTCAGTTGGGGCGACGCCGGGCAGTACCTTTGCCTGCCGCACCCAATGCTGGGCGGCGCGGCCGTCGATTCAGCCGGCACCCCGGCGCCTGTCTCTTATACACATCTGACGCTGCCGACGAGCGATCTAGTGTAGATCTCGGTGGTCGCCGTATCATTAAAAAAAAAACAAAGTGTAGCAGAACCTGATCGGAGAGAAGAGTAACATAGACAGCGAACCAAGCACGTGCGCCACGTATGCGACAATAGAGTGAGCAACGAGTAGGGGAATTGCAGGTAGAGTACGCGAATGAGTG
>CALLZA010000803.1 GCA_937858165.1 uncultured Ardenticatenia bacterium | reverse complement strand
TTGTCATTATCATCGAGAGACGACTGATTTATGGTGTTGTCACATGACGACACCATGCGATGTAGATGTGAGACGTCGCGCTCGCGATGTCATATATGCGTTGTTTTTTTTTTTCAAGCAGAAGACGGCATACGAGATCTAGTACGGTCTCGTGGGCTCGGAGATGTGTATAAGAGACAGGGTCAGCGTCAACTCAGCCGCCGTGCGCGCCCCGCAACTGATCGCTGCCGGAGCGACGGAGTTCGGCTCCCAGGCCATCGTCGTCGCCATCGACGCGCGGCGGCGGCCGGACGGCGTGGGCTGGGAGGTGTTCGTCAGCGGCGGGCGAACGCCGACCGGGCTGGACGCGCTGGCGTGGGCGCGGCAGGTCGAGGCGTTGGGCGCGGGCGAGCTGCTGCTGACGAGCATGGACGGTGACGGCACGCAGGCGGGCTACGACCTGGCGCTGACCCGCGCCGTGGCCGAGGCGGTCGGCATCCCGGTGATTGCCTCCGGCGGGGCGGGGACGGTCGAGCACTTCGCCGCCGTGCTGACCGACGGCCGCGCCGACGCCGCCCTGGCGGCATCGCTCTTCCACTATCGCCAACTGAGCGTCGGCCAAGTGAAAAGCTATTTGCGAACACAAGGGATAGCTGTAAGAGAGTGACTCCAGATTCATGAGAGATGATCCGCAGCTTGGGCAGATTCAAGATGCTCACGCCAAGACGCCAAGGGAGTAAAGGACGCAAAGAAGAAAAGACTGAAAAGCATACTCTTCTTTGTGCCTTTGCCCCTTTGCGCCTTGGCGTGAGCCTCATCAATCTGTGAAATCTGTGTAATCTGTGGTTAAGCAAGTGGCTTCTATGAACATCAACTTACGCTTTGACGACCGCGGCCTGATCGCCGCCGTGGTGCAGGACGCCGCGACGGGCGAAGTGCTCATGGTGGCCTGGATGAACGATGAGGCGCTGCATCTGACGCAAACGACAGGCGAGACCCACTTCTGGAGCCGCAGCCGTGGCGAACTGTGGCACAAGGGGGCTACGTCGGGCAATGTACAGCGCGTGCGCGAAATCCGCTATGATTGCGATGGCGATGCGTTGCTGCTGCTGGTCGAGCCGGCTGGCCCGGCCTGTCACACCGGCGCGCGGTCGTGCTTTTATCGGACAATGCCCGTTGGGGACGCCGACAACGATGGGTGATACCATGACGAGTGTGATGAGCGAATTGGAGATCGTGCTGCGCCAGCGGGCGACGCGGCCCGCGGCTGACTCCTACACCGCGCGGCTGCTGGCCGCCGGCGAGGACGAGATCGTCAAAAAGGTCGGCGAAGAGGCGGTCGAGGTCATTCTGGCCGCCAAGGGGCAGGGGGATGGGCGTCTGGTCGAGGAGTCGGCCGACTTGGTCTATCACCTGCTGGTGCTGCTACTGTCGCGCGGTCTGAGTTGGGCCGATGTGGAAGCAGAGTTGGATCGCCGCCGCCAGTAGGAGAGAAGACCCTGAGCGACGTGTGGCGGGCGAGGTGGGCGCGGTTGGGGCGGTGGGCGCGCTGGCTGCCGGGGGCGGCGCTGGGCGTTTTCATTGCCCGCGTGCTGGGGGAGGCCGTCGGCCTGCCGGGCGTTGGCGCGGCCGTGGCCCTCAGCGCGGCGTTGGGCAGCCTTGGCGCGTGGCTGCTGGCCCGCTGGCCGCTGGGTCGAACGTGGCCGGCGCTGCTGTTACTGGCCTACGTCATTCAGCCGGAGGTCTTGCCCTCGGTTCGCGCCGAGACTTTCTTTGTCACCCTGGTGGCCCTGGTCCTGAACGAACTTGGCCGACGCGCTGCGGCCGGGCGTGGTGGCGATGCGACGCGTATTCGGCCAACGTCGTGGCTTGTCAGCGCTCTTTTGTTCGTCGCCTTCCTGGCCCTCTACATTATCACCCTGGCCCCCGACGTGCTGGCCGCCGACAGCGGCGAGTTGCAGGTCGTGGCCGCGCAACTAGGTGTGGCCCATCCGCCGGGGTTCCCGCTGTACGTGCTGCTGGCCCACCTGTTCACGCGGCTGCCCATTGGCTCGCCGGCCTACATGGCCAATCTGCTGTCGGCCGTCTTCGGGGCGCTGACGGTGGTCGTCGTCTACCGCAGTGGGCTGCTGCTGACCGGGCGACGCCTCCCGGCGCTGCTGGGCGCGGTGGCGTTGGGCACGGCGACGACGTTTTGGTCGCAGGCGACGACGGCCAACGTGCGCAGCCTGACGGCCCTGTTCGCGGCACTGGCTATATATGCACTGCTAGAATTTCGCATAGCGACAAGAAGACGTGATACGAAAGAAAAGCTCGGTCGAGCACACCCTAATGAACCTCTAGAGACACAGCCGAAAATTCGCATAGTAGATAGCGAGTCAGCCAATCCCGACCGCTGGCTAACCCTATTCGCCCTGGTGATGGGCTTTGGCCTGACCCACCACGTCTCGTTGGCCTTCCTAGCCCTCGTTGGGTTGGTGTTCATCGTTGCCGTCGATCCAGCGCTTCTACGTTCGTCGCGGCGCTGGTGGCGGCCGATCGCCGCCGCGCTGCTGGGGCTGCTGCCGTTGCTCTACTTGCCGCTGCGGGCCGGGGCGGAGGTGCGCGGGGCGTCGCCTCAGTTGGCCACGCTGCCCGGTTTCCTGGAGCACGTGCTGGCCACCGGCTTCCGCGGCGACCTGTTCTACTACCTGGCCCCGGCCGAACTGGGTCCGCGCCTGCTGGTCATGGGCAACGTTATGACCTTCCAGTTCGCGCCGCTGCTGCTGGCGGCCATGCTGATGGGTCTACTGCTCATGGTCTGGCGCGACCGGCCGCTGGCGCTGTTGCTCGGTGGGACGTTCACAGTCTACGTCTTCGTCGCCGCCACTTAC
>CALLZA010000802.1 GCA_937858165.1 uncultured Ardenticatenia bacterium | reverse complement strand
CTCCTCTGCCCCCCCCGTGCCGGGCCCCCCCCTGCGCTGGTTGGGGGGCTGGGGGTTGGGTGGGTGGCCCCGGTCCATCCGCGGGCCGTGGCGTTGGCGGAGGATGATGGCGTTGCCGCGGTTTGCGTGGCGGGTGTGGCGGGGGTAGTTAACCTCTCTGTGATACAATGACGTTCTATGACAAATGGCGCTGTTAGCAGCATATATCCATCTGATGCGGCTTTAGCTGCCGAACTGGAGCGACTTAGAGTACGATTTGTAACGTCGTCGGCTGAGGACGCGCTGCCATTTGCACTTTCCCCGGAAGAACTCATTGCCGCGCTTGCCAGCAGCAAGGAGGCGCGGCTTCGCCTGGCCTTAATTCCCCTGTTTATTAGTCACCCAGAATTCTCTCCTTTTGTGTCGAAAGTGAGTGAAGAACTGGCTGGGCAGGCGCAGATTACTCTTGTGTGTTACTACACTGCTGCTGCCCTGCTTCAGCGTAAGTACGCTCGACGTCTCGACCAACTTGGTTTCGACTTGACCGAACTGCCAAATCTCTTTGGAGGCCATCTTAAGTTGCCTTTATCCGAGGATGTCGATGTACTGTTGCTACGACTTGGGCAATACCAGGCACGGATGAGCGGTCGGTCTCTCAACTGGTACGGCACGTACGAACATGCGATCGAGCGTCTCACCCGCCGTATGGAACTAGAAGCAGTATGGGCAAAGAGTTAAGAACTGAGCAGATTACTGAGTTCCTGAATGTAGTTGGCAGTCGGGTCGCAACCCCCACAGCCCTGGTCTTGTTAGAAGGTAGTGCACTTAGCCTGTTAGGTAATAGCCGGCCGACACTTGATCTCGATTACGAGGGTGAGGAACGAGCCACTGATGATCTACGCACGCTGATGGAGGAAGTGGCACTAGAGTTGCATATCGATCTTGAAGCAGTGCCGCTTCATCGTTTCATTCCCATACCATCGGGAGCCGATGAGCGCCACGTTCCAATAGGGCGCTTTGGCGATCTGCAAGTGCTGGTTTTCGATCCCTATAGCATTGCGCTGAGCAAGCTTGACCGTGGATTCGACACTGACATTGAAGACATTGTTTTTCTTTTGCGCCGCGAGTTGATCGACTTTGCCCAATTAGGCACTTTCCTTGATGGCGTGCCACGGGAGTTGGCTTCTCAGTATGATCTAGATCTTGCCCTAATGCGGGTACGTCTAGACGTGGCGCGATCAGCGCTGAATATGGATTAACTGCATGCGCATTCTCATCACCGGCTCCAGCGGCCAAATCGGCACGAACCTGGCCCTCCATCTCCTGTCGCAGGGGCACGAGGTCTTCGGCGTGGACGTGCGGCCGAACGCCTGGACCGACGCCTTCCCGACGCTGCTTCAAGACCTGGCCGCGCCCTTCAGCGACTTTCGCGGCGGGCTGGGCCACGCGCCCTACCCGCCCGACCTTGACGCCGTCGTCCACTTCGCCGCCCACGCCAAGGTTCACGACCTGGTGCGGCAGCCGGCGCGGGCGCTCGAGAACATCACCATGACCTTCAATGTGCTGGAGTACTGCCGCCACAACGGGCTGCCGATCATCTTCAGCAGCTCGCGTGAGGTCTACGGCGACATCCACCGCTACATCACTGACGAATCGCACGCCGACTTCGCCTTCACCGAAAGCCCCTACTCAGCCAGCAAAATCTCCGGCGAAGCGCTCATCTACTCGTATGCCCAGTGCTACGGCCTGCGCTACCTGGTCTTCCGCTTCAGCAACGTCTACGGCCGCTACGACGTGGACATCGAACGCATGGAGCGCGTCATCCCCCTCTTCATTCGCCGCATCGCCGGGGGTGAGCCGATCACCGTCTACGGCGAGCAGAAGGTACTCGACTTTACCTACGTCGATGACTGCGTGGCCGGCGTAGCCCGCGGGCTGGCGTTACTTGTCGGTGGCGGGGCGGCCAACCAGACGATCAACCTGGCCTATGGGCAGGGCAACACGCTGGTGGCGCTGGCCGAGACGATTGGTACGGCGCTGGGTGTGGCGCCTCGGCTCACGCTGGCCCCGCCGCGCGTCGGCGAAGTGACCCACTACGTGGCCGACATCGCCAAGGCGCGGGCGCTGCTGGGCTACGAGCCGCGCGTGCCGCTCGAAGAGGGCATCGCTCGCGCCGTCGCCTGGGCGACCGACTACTGGGCTAAGACGGGAACCACAGATTACACAGATTACACAGATTCAACACGTGGTGAATCTGTGTAATCTGAGGCTACATTCTCTTCATGTCCAAAGAACCTGACTACGAAGCGATAGAGGTGGCACGGGCGCTGGCGGCCGAAGTGGCCGCGCGGGCCGACGCTGCCGACCGGGCCGGGGCGCTGCCGGCCGAGGACGTAGCCGCGTTGCGTGACGCCGGCTATCTGGCCCTGGCTGTGCCGGTGGCATTTGGCGGGCGGGGCGCGTCGCTGCTGACCTGCGACGCGGCGCAGATGGCGTTGGCTCAGGGCAGCGCTTCAACCGCCCTGGTCGCTGCCATGCAACACCAGGTCATCGGCCACCAGCGCGAAACGCGCAGTTGGCGGCCGGACGCTTACGAGCGGATCATGCAGGAGGCGGTGGCCGGCGGGTTGCTCAACCATCTGGGCAGCGAGCCGCAGATGGGCAGCCCGTCGCGCGGCGGGCTGCCGGCCACGACCGCGGAACCGACGTCCGACGGCGAGCGGCCTGTCTCTTATACACATCTCCGAGCCCACGAGACCGTACTAGATCTCGTATGCCGGCTTCTGCTTGAAAAAAAAAAAACCGCAGCAACCAACATAAGGACAAACTACACACCGTGAAGCCAGCACGATGCATTACACGTCACGACACAGAG
>CALLZA010000801.1 GCA_937858165.1 uncultured Ardenticatenia bacterium | reverse complement strand
GTCCGGGCCGTCCCGTTGCCACCAGGTCATCCCGTCAACCTTGGGGCCAATGCCGGGAACGACGCGGGAGTTCTGCGTGAAGGAAAGGATGACGTCATCACCATCGGCATCAGGAATCCAGAAAGCGTTGATGTTGTGCTTGGCGTTCTTGGCGGTCAGCCCCGTGGCTGAGCCGTCGAACCACATCGACCAGGCGCTGCCGTCCCATTTCAGGATGTCCTCGCTGCCGTAGCTCAGCGGACCGACCGCACCGGCGGCCGTGGTGCCGACGAACAAGGAGGAAGCAGCGACAGGCGTAACGTAGCCCACCGGATTATCGGTCGAGGGCGAGGGCTCGCTCAGGCTCCGCATCGAAGACGGCGTCGCCACCGGCGTGCGCCTATCCATCTTCGAGCCGCCACGCTTCTTCGAGGCGCTCCTGCGCGGGCGGGGCTACGAAGAGGCGCCCGACATCACCCCGCGCGAGCTCCTGGTTTGCGACCTTCAGACCGTCAGCGTGGCCGGCATCGACGACACGGCAGGCCCCTACGGCAGCAAGCTCTACCGCTCCTCGACGCCGGACCTGATCGTGTGGGCGCGCTTCGACGGCTACGCCCTCACACGCGGTCCTCGCAGCAGCACGACGCGGGCGACGTTCTCGTTTCCGACCGAGCTGCACGAGGGCGACCCCGTCGTCTTCACCTTCGGTGACCACGACTTCTTCAGCGAGAACGACTTCGTCGCCAAGATTCAGGGAAACTACTTCGGCAAGCTGCCGTTCGAGATCAAAGGCAAGGGTGGCAAGGCCAACTGCAACGCGGTGCCACTCGCACGCCTCGAACAGGAGGCGGGCGAGCGCCGAGTCGCGCTCGAGCAACCAGCGAACGAGTCGTTGCCGCACCGCCTGCCTGAGCCGGCTTTCGTAGATCTCGCGCTGTTCGTCGATGCTGCCCGCGTGCAGAATGGCCGTCACGGCGTCACGCCCCTTCGCCACGCGGTCGAGATAGACGTTGACGCCCAGCCGCGCCCCGCCAAGGGGGACGGGTTCCGGCAGACCGGTCGGGATGCCGCGGGTCAGGTAGCGCTGGCGGGCGGTCGTCGCGCCCATCCCCAGCAGCGCCGCCACGGCTAGGGCGAGCAGGACAAGCGTCAGCCATCGTCGGCGGGAGGGGGACAGGGTGTTTGATGCGGTGTTCACAGCCAGTTAGTGGGGCGACGGGATGGGTACGCGGTGGTGCGTTTACTGATCGGCCGTCGAGCCGTAGGGGGCCCAGGTTGGATGACTGCTGACGGTGTCGTCGCGGTCGGCGCGGTAGAGTTCGCCGGAGGACAACTCCAGAATGTGCAGGGCGTCGTCGAAGATAAAAGCCAGCCGGTCGGCGTCCGGCCCCCAGGCCAGCGGCTGCAAGCGGGCAAAAGCGCCGCTCTCGCCTTCGGGCGGGAAGAGGCGTCGCGCGTCGCTGCCGTCGCTGTCGGCCAGCCACAGGGCGTAGCTGCTGTCCTGCCCGGCGGCCGGGTTGGTTGCCCGCAGGCTAGCCAGCTGCGCGCCACTTAGTGACCAGTGGACGAAAGACCAGATGCCGGCGCTCTCTGCCAGGATGGTCTGGCTGCCGGTGGCCACATTGGCCAGACGCAGGTCGAAGCGTGCGCCGATCGTCTCGTCCTCGCCGGCGTGATCGGGTAAAGCCAGGAAGCGGCTGCCGGCAGACCAACTGAGCGCCGGCAGCCAGGCCCAAATGGCGCCGGTGTCATAGCCGCGGCCGGGGTGCACAACGCTGCGCCGGCGCCTGTAGGCCCAGGGCGGGCGGGGTAGAGTCGGGGGCGCGGGAGGCGGGTCGGGAGGCCCGCAG
>CALLZA010000800.1 GCA_937858165.1 uncultured Ardenticatenia bacterium | reverse complement strand
TCTTCTCTGTATCCTCTCTATGTTCGTTGCTTTGTTACTATTCTCTCCCGTATGTTGTTTGTTTACGTGTGTTTTTGTTTTTTAATGATACGGCGACCACCGAGATCTACACTAGATCGCTCGTCGGCAGCGTCAGATGTGTATAAGAGACAGGGTGACGTGGCCGCTGATGCAGACGATCTTGTTGCCGGGGCTGTCTTCGGTGCCGGTGGCCTTGAACCAGTCGGGGCCGTTGACGAGGATGCCGGGCACGTTGGCCAGCGTCTCGGTGTTGTTGACGACAGTGGGCTTGCGGTAAAGCCCCTCGACGGCGGGGAAGGGGGGCTTCGACCACGGCTGGCCGAGGTTGCCGGCCAGGGACTCGATCAATGCCGTCTCTTCGCCGCAGATGTAGGCCCCCGCGCCGTAGTGGGTGTAGAACTCGATATCGACGTCGCTGCCCATGATGCCGCGGCCGATGATGCCGGCGGCGCGGCACGCCTGCAGCGCTTCCTCGAAGGCCCAGGCGGCGTCCATGTACTCGCCACGGATGTAGTTGAAGACGAGGCGCGAGTTGACGGCGTAGGCGGCGATGAGCGCGCCTTCGATGACCTGGTGGGGGTTGCGCTCGATCAGTTCGCGGTCCTTGAACGTGCCTGTCTCCGACTCGTCGGTGTTGATGAGGACGTAGGTGTCGGCGGCGTTTTTGGGGATGAAGCTCCACTTGAGGCCGGTGGGGAAGCCGGCGCCGCCGCGGCCGCGCAGGTTCGACGCCTTGACGACGTTGATGACCTCTTCGCGGCTCATGCCCAAAGCTTTCTTCAGCCCTTCATAGCCGCCGTGCCGGCGGTAGACGTCCAGCTTGTGGAGGTCTTCGATGTCGCGGTGTCGCAGCAGGATGTGTTCCATAGTCTGGCCTCAGACCTCACGCAAAGATCGCCAAGGGCGCAAAGGGCGCAAAGGGAAGATATGAACTCTTCCTGGCGTTCTTTGCGTACCTGGCGATCTTGGCGTGAGGTTCTTCTTCATTCTCTTGCATAGCCGATGATGCGCTCAACGACGGACGGTTCGGGGGCGGCGGCCTTGGTCCGCAGCTCGGCGATGAGCGCCTCGAACTTCGTTTCGTCGAGGTTTTCGTAGAACTTCAGGTTGCACTGGAGCATGGGGGCGCGGTCGCAGCCGCCGAGGCACATGACGGTCTTGAGCGTGAACAGGCCGTCGTTGGTGGTGCCTTCGACGGGGATGTCGAGCTTGCGCGAGGCCATGTCGACGAACTCGTCGGCGCCGCGCAGGGCGCAGGCCAGGTCGTTGCACACTTCCAGGACGTAGCGGCCGACCGGCGCTTCGTAGAACAGGGAGTAGAAGCCGGCCAGCGACAGGACGTGGGTGGCGTCGACGCCGACGATGTCGGCCACTTCGCGCATGGCCGCTTCGCTCAGGTAGCCGTATTCGCTCTGGGCCAGGTGCATCAGATGGAGGATGGCCGACTTCTTCTGGGGGAAGCGGGCCAGGAGGGCGTCGATTTCGGTGGCGTATTTGTCCCTTAACACAGTGTTCTCCGAAGAAGGTTCCAGGGGCCAGGTTCCAGGGGCCAGGGAAGAGCGTTCTTCCCTGGCCCCTGGAACCTGGAACCTATCTGTCTATTTCCCCCAGCACAATATCAATCGAGCCGATGACGGCGACCAGGTCGGCGACGAAGCGGTTTTTGGCCATGAGCGGCAGGGAGGCGAGGTTGACGTAGGACGGGCCGCGGAAGTGGACGCGGGCCGGTTTGTTGCCGCCGTCGCCGCGCAGATAGCAGCCGATCTCGCCGCGCGGGGATTCGATGACCTGGTAGACGTAGTCGGCCGGGGCGCAGAACCCTTCGGTCCACAGCTTGAAGTGGTGGATGACGGCTTCCATGCTGCGGCCCAGCTCGGCGCGGGGCGGCGGGACGATCTTGTGGTTGTCGATGTTGACCGGGCCGGGCTTCAGGCGGTCGAGGGCCTGGCGGATGATGCGCATGCTCTCGCGCATCTCCAGCATGCGGCAGCGGTAGCGGGCGTAGACGTCGCCCTCCTGCTCCACGGGCACGGCGAATTCGTACTGTTCGTAGCCGGCGTAGGGCATGTCGCGGCGGTTGTCCCAGTCGACGCCGGAGCCGCGCATGCTCGGCCCGCTGAGCCCCCAGGCGACGGCTTCGGGGCCGCTGATGACGCCGACGCCTTTGGTGCGGGCCAGGAAGATGGGGTTGCGGTCGAGCAGGGCTTCGTAGTCGGCGATCTTGGCCGGGAAGAAGTCGAGGAAGTGGCGCACGGCGGGCACGAACTCGTCGGGCACGTCGCGCCAGAGGCCGCCGGGGCGGAAGTAGCTGACCATCATGCGCTGGCCGGCGACCATTTCGTAAATGTCGAGCAGGTATTCGCGTTCGCGGAAGCAGTAGAGGAAGACGGACATGGCCGCCAGGTCGAGGGCGTGGGTTCCCAGCCAGACGAGGTGGCTGCTGATGCGCGAGATCTCGGCCAGGATGACGCGGATGGTCTGGGCGCGAGGGGTGATGTCGATGCCCAGCAGCTTCTCGACGGCCATGATGTAGGCCATGTTGTTGGTCATCGGCGAGAGGTAGTCCATGCGGTCGGTCATGACCAGGGCCTTGGTGAAGGTCTTGGACTCCATGTTCTTTTCGATGCCGGTGTGGAGGAAGCCGATGTCGGGGGCGAGGTTGACGACGGTTTCGCCGTCCAGCTCGATCAGCAGGCGCAGCACGCCGTGGGTGCTGGGGTGTTGCGGCCCCATGCTGAGGAGCATGTGCTCTTCGGCGTCGAGAATCTCCATCCCCGTGCCGACCTTGGCGCGGAGTTCTTCGACGGTCAGCTCCTGGATGTTGGCTGTGGTTTGCGGTAGCCTCGGGCCCATGAGAATCTCCAGTTGTTAGTTGTTAGTTGTCAGCAAGACCTTCTTTACTGACCACTGTCAACTACTCTTGCGCATACGGTTTCTTCGCGTCAATCTCCCGCCAGTTGAACGAGAACTGCACCTCTTCGTAGCCGAGGGGGTAGTCCTTGCGCAGGGGGTGGCCCTGCCAGTCTTCGGGCAGGAAGAGGCGGCGCAGGCTGCCGTTGCCGGCGAAGCGGACGCCCATCAGGTCATAGACTTCCATCTCCAGCCAGGTGGCGATGGGCCACAGCTCGGCCATCGTCTCCGGCCCGTCGTCGGGGTCTTCGGCCCAGACGCGGACGCGCAGCCGGTGCTTGTTGGGCATGGACAGCAGGTGGTAGCTGACGGCAAAGCGCGGGTAGTCGGGCAGGTAATCGTCGGCGACGATGTCGGAGAGGAAGTTGTAGCGCAGGGCGGGGTCGTCGCGCAGCAGGCGGCACACGTCTTTCAGCCGCGCCTGGGGGACGACCAGCGTCCGCTCGCCGCGAAAGTCGCGGACTTCCTCGACCACGCCGGGCAGGTTTTCGTTGAGTATCTTGACGACCAGGGTGTCGCGTTCGTCGTGAGTCATGGCTGCTCCGAGGGGCCAGGGGCCAGGTTCCAGGGGCCAGGGGAAGAACGCTCTTCCCTGGCCCCTGGAACCTGGCCCCTGGGATCTAATTCCATTTATCCAGCTTCTCCCCGCGAATGCTCTCATGCAGGGTCATGATGCCGTTGATGAGCGCTTCGGGGCGGGGGGGACAGCCGGCGACGTAGACATCGACGGGGACGATCTCGTCGACGCCCTGGACGATGGCGTAGTTGTTGAAGACGCCGCCGCAGGAGGCGCAGTCGCCCATGGCGATGACCCACTTGGGGTAGGGCATCTGGTCATAGAGGCGGCGGATGACGGGGGCCATCTTGCGGCTGACGCGCCCGGCGACGATCATCAGGTCGGACTGGCGCGGCGAGGGGCGGTTCAGCTCCATGCCGAAGCGGGAGGCGTCGTAGCTGGCGGCCTGGGACGACATCATTTCGATGGCGCAGCAGGCCAGGCCGAACAGCAGGGGCCACATGGCGTTGGTGCGGCCCCAGTTGACCACGTCTTCCAGGCGGTAGGTGACGACCCCCAGGTTGCCCAGTTTTTGCTCAATGCCCATTGAGAACTCCTTTCGTTGGGAGAAGAGTCCACAGATTACACAGATTCTCACAGATTTCCTTATTTAATCTGTGAAATCTGTGTAATCTGTGGACTCTCCTCTCCATGCGCGTCACTCCCATTCCAGGACGCCCTTGCGCCAGACCCACAGGTCGCCGAGGATGAACATGACCATGAAGACGAGCATCATGGCCAGTCCGTAGTAGCCGAGGTTGCGGAAGCTGACGGCCCAGGGGACGCGCAGGATGATGTCCACGCCGAACAGGCTGAACAGGACGGCGATGCGATAGAACTTGACCGGCAGGCGGCGCTGGGCCTCGCCGATGGGGGTCATGCCCGATTCGTAGGGCATGAGCGCCCGCTGCCCCAGCCGCTTCGGCCCCAGGCTGAGCGAGAGGATGGGCAGCAGCAGGGCGAAGAAGAGGGCGATGCCCAGCAGGACGGCGATGGGGATGTATTGGACTAGGTTCGGTTCCATAAGATTCCATTCGGAATTAGGAATTACGAATTAGGAATTAGGAATGAAGAGGAGGCATCGCGGCGCTCTCTGCTGCTTGATCCCTGATTCTCAATTCGTCATTCCTAATTATCTTCGTCTGCCGCCGACGCGCCACTAATCCGCCTGTCGCGCGATTCTGGAGAATCGCGCGCCATCGCGCGACAGGGTAGACTGGGTGAATTTTATCACAAGGTGGGGGGAGGCCAAGAGGCGGGATGAGGGGAAGAGCGCGCTCTTGCTGATATCCCTAAGGCCTCACCGTTCTAAAGGTCGAGGCCGTGCCGTTCGCCTAAGGCCGCCAGGGCCGAGGCCAGCCACGCCTGGTCATCTTCTTTGCCGGGCAGGCGCTGCTGGTGATAGAGCAGCACGGCCGACGTTCGCGCCCCGTTGAAGATGAGCGCGGCCAGGCGACGCGCTTCCACCGGGTCGAGGGTCGTGGCCTGCTCATCCCACAGCCGCAGCAGGCGGTTCATGACCTGCCGCACGATGGCCAGTTCGGGCCGCAGGTCGGTGGGCAACGGGTCGGTTGTGGCTGTGGCTGTCGTCGGCTCCATACGCTCTATCTTACCTCACCCGGACAGCCTGACGCTGACCAATTTGTGCCGCCCATACCCTGAGTAATCAAGCTCAATTATCAGATAAGTTATTCTCGCTATGTCGGAAATGGTCATGCGAACGCATGTTCTGGTTCGGTACACTAGGGGTATCCTGTTTGCTGGAGGCAACGACATGGCACGGGCTGATACCTTTTCTTTTCGTCTCAATGAGGAAGACCGGCGACGGCTGGCGCGGATCGCGCGGCGGCTGGAGCGCAGCCAGAGCGACGCCATCCGCTGGCTCATCCGCCACGCGGCGCGGGAGATGGAGGCGGGCATGGAGCTGGTCGGGGAGGAGGTGAAGAAGTAATGGCCACTGGAAAGTACCCGCGGCAACCCTTCGCGGATGAGGGGCTGCCACAGGATTGGGGCGAACCGGAGGAGATGCCGGAAGTCAACGACTATCTGGGGCCGGCGCCGTGGGCGTTCGGCAACTGGCGTTTCGTCGTCGTGGAGCTGACGCTGTCTCTTATACACATCTCCGAGCCCACGAGACCGTACTAGATCTCGTATGCCGTCTTCTGCTTGAAAAAAAAACACAAGCACGAACTTCTACGTCGTCGAGAATAGTGCAGAGTCACAAGATATCTAGGACGAGATCTAAGCACAGAGATACGACTTAAA
>CALLZA010000799.1 GCA_937858165.1 uncultured Ardenticatenia bacterium | reverse complement strand
TATTGCGCTTCTCTAGTGTGTTCTATGCCTCTTGCATTCTTTCTCTGTGTTTCTTCTTTCTTCTTTATCTGTGTGTCTTCATAAATTGTCTTATGTTGTGTTTTTTTTTTCAGTTTTTTTTTTTTAATGATACGGCGACCACCGAGATCTACACTAGATCGCTCGTCGGCAGCGTCAGATGTGTATAAGAGACAGGCTGAACTCTTCAGCATAGACCCCGGCGTGGCCGCTACCGGACGTGCCCAGGTTGGTGAAGGTGCTGCCTGTAACCGTCAGGTTTTTCACCCAGCCGACGTTATTGTCATTGGCCTGATAGAAGCCCGACCCTGTCTGGTTCTGGAAGGTCGTGTTGTCAATGGTGATGCCGTCAGCCGTGGCATTGGACGGCATGCGGATGCCGGCCGCGTTGCCCTCGAACAGGCTGTTGAGCACCTGGAGGTTCGTGACGTGCAGCAGGTTGACGATATCGATACCGCGATTGGTGTTGTTTTTGAAATGCACGTTGTCGAACGTGGTGTTGGCCAGCGGGCTGCCGCTCTTGGACAAGCGCGCGCCGTGGGCGCCGGACGAGATGGCGATGTCCTCAAACGTCACGTTATCGGCCGAGATGCCCACGTAGTTGACGGGGTCAATGATCGTCGTGGCCGGGCCGGCGCCGGTGAGGGTCAGCGCCTTGCTGACGGACACGTCCTGGGCGTAGGTTCCGGCGGCAACAATGACCTGGCCACCGGCCGTGACCTGGTTAACCGCCGCCTGGATGGTCTTTTTGGCGGTGGCGGCCGTGTCGCCGTCGTTGGCGTCGTTACCTATCGTGCCGTCGACGTAGCAGACTGCCGTACAGGCAGCGGCCGCCGCCGGTTGCGGCAGACCCAGACCCAGCAGCAACACCGCCAACAAAGCGACGAGTCCGAGAGTGCGAATGCGAGGGTTCATGAGATTGTTTTCTCTCCAAAGTGGGAAAGCGAATCGGCCGAGGACAATGCCGCGGCCAGCCACGGGTAGGTATACCCGTTGGGCGGGATAAAGTTGGCAAGCCGTACCGGGTGGTCGCCATGGGCGACGGTACGTCAATAACCTAGCTGTGCTGGAATGAGTCGTACTTGGTCCAGGATAGGACTGGAAGAGCTATCCCGGCCCCCAAATTGCTTATTCATAACGATAAGCAGTACCTCCAACAACCATTTCCCTCCTGTAGGAAATGGGGGACTTTTTTTGAGGAAATAGTCCCACTATGGATACATCCTAATCGGTTTGTCGGAAGCAAAGTAGTGACAAATGCAATGATATTTTGGTGACAATTGTCATAGCGCGGTACGACTGACGAATGAGCAATGAAAGGCGCGCTTCATTCGTAATTCTTAATTATCTCCACCCCTCTTCCCCAATCAGCGGCACAAAGGCCACCGGGGCCAGGCGCTCCTCGGTATAGCTCCCGTCGGCCCGGCGGCGCACCAGGACGAGCGTCTGCTGCTGGCGGCTGCGGCCGACGGGCATGACCAGCCGCCCGCCCGCCGCCAGTTGCGCCTTCAAGGAGGCGGGCACGGCCGGCCCGCCCGCGGCAACAATGATAGCGTCGTAGGGCGCGTGCTCCGGCCAGCCGCGCGTGCCGTCCCCCTGCCGCAGCCGCACGTTGTCATACCCCAACGCCGCCAGCCGCTCGCGGGCGTAGTCGGCCAGCTCGGCGTGGCGCTCCATGGTGTAGACCTCGGCTGCGATGCGGCTGAGCACGGCCGCGGCGTAGCCCGACCCCGCGCCAATCTCCAGCACGCGGTCGCTCGGCCGCAGCGCCAGCGCGGCGATCATGGCGGCGACAACGTAAGGTTGAGAGATGGTCTGGTTGGCCGGAATGGGCAGCGGGCCGTCGTCATAGGCGTAGGGGCGCGAGGCGCGGGGGACAAAGCGCTCGCGCGGCACCAGACGCATGGCCCGCAGCACGGCCGGGTCGTCGATGCCCCGCCCGGCGATCTGCTCCGCCACCATCCGCGCCCGCGCCGCCGCATAGGCGTCCTCTGCCTCGTCCATAAAGAGGAATCTAGCGCACAGAAGAACCTCACGCAAAGATCGCCAAGCACGCCAAGCACGCTAAGGAAGAGACTCCTCTTGGCGTCTGGGCGTTGACTGCTTCTTGGCGCTCTTTGCGTCTTGGCGTCTTTGCGTTAAATTCCACATCATGATCGGCTTGCTGTGGGAGATCTTCAACCTGCTCAAGGAAGTGCTCAACCGCACGGCCAAAGCGCCGGAGTTGCTGCTGACACTGGCCGGGCTGCGCACGACCAAAAAGCTGCTGTTGCGCGTCGTCGTCCTGCGCGACGAGCGCGGCCTGCCGCTGGCGAGCAACGAGGAGGTGCTGCCCGCCTATGAGGAGGCGCGGCGCATCCTGTCCCGCATGGCCGGGGTGACGGTCGAGCCGGCCGGCTGGCGCGTCGTCACTGCCCCCCACGCCGCGCCCAAGGCCGCCCTCGACGTGCGCTGCACCGATGGCGCCTGGCAGGACGACCTGGGAGAGGCGGGCAGCTTCTTCCGCAGCCTGATGGCGAAAACGACCGCCGGCACGCTCATCGGCTACGGCGCGCCGGTGACCGTCTTCATCGTCCGCAGCATGAGCACCCACAACGGCTGCTCGCTCGGCCCGGCGGCCGACTACGTCACCGTCGAGGCCAAGACGCTGAAGAGCACGCGCCGCCTGCTGGCCCACGAAGTCGCCCACGCCTGCGGCCTGTGGCACACCAAGAACACCACCAACCTCATGTTCCCCCGCGGCCCCGGCGAAGAGCTGGCCCACTGGCAGGCGGCCGTGCTGCGTACGTCGCGCCACGTCACGCATTTCTAGCGACGAGTGACGAGTGACGAGTTCAGAGCGCATGGCCGACCAACGACTGACCTACTGCTGTCTCTTATACACATCTCCGAGCCCACGAGACCGTACTAGATCTCGTATGCCGTCTTCTGCTTGAAAAAAAAAAAACCTATATCCTCGATACTCAACCAGCCGCTCCGCCTTCTGTACCAGCTGAAGATAACTCAGTCATTCACATCAAGAGAA
>CALLZA010000798.1 GCA_937858165.1 uncultured Ardenticatenia bacterium | reverse complement strand
CTTCGACGTTGCGCTCACGTCTGTCTCGTTGCGAGCTATCCTCGTCTATACTATGTGGTCAGTCTACCTTGACCTCTCTTGTGCTTATCGTGTGCTCGTCGGTCCCTGCTAGAGAGATTTTCGTTTTTTTTTTAATGATACGGCGACCACCGAGATCTACACTAGATCGCTCGTCGGCAGCGTCAGATGTGTATAAGAGACAGGTGCTCCACTATTTGCAGGAGACGCAGCGCGGCCGGGTCGACCAGATGCAGCGCCTGACGACCTACGCCACCGATGGCTACATGGCTCTATCGGAGGCCACGCGCCGCAACCTGGAGCTGACCGACGCCCTAACCGGCGCGCGCGAAGGGTCGTTGCTCTACGTGCTCAACAAGACGGTCACGCCAATGGGCGCGCGACTGTTGCGCCAGCGCCTTAACCGGCCGCTGCTGCGCGTCGGGCCGCTGAACGAGCGGCTGGATCAAGTGGAGACACTGTTCAACGACGGCCTGCTGCGGGCCGAGTTGCGCGCCGCGCTGAAGGGGTTGCCCGACCTGGAGCGGCTAATCAACCGCGTGCTGGGCGGGCGGGCCACGCCGCGCGATGTGGGCCAGATCGCCCTGGGGTTGGCGGCTGTGGGCCGGCTGAAGACACGGCTGAGCGGTGTGGCTGTGCTGGCCGACGCTGAGCGGCGCCTTGACCCGTGCGCCGACGTGGCCGAGACGATCACCCGCGCCCTGCCCGACGAGCCGCCGGCCAACCTGCTGAAGAGCGGCTTCATCCGCTCCGGCTTCTCGGCCGAACTCGACGGCGTCGTCAACACTTCGGCCCACGCCCGCGAGTGGGTCGCCTCGCTGGAGCCGCGCGAGCGCGAACGCAGCGGCATCCCTTCGCTGAAGGTTGGCTTCAACAAGGTCTTCGGCTACTACATCGAAGTGACGCACGCCAATACACGCCTCGTGCCGTCGGACTACATCCGCAAGCAGACCCTTACCAACGCCGAGCGCTACATTACGCCTGAGTTGAAGGAGTATGAGACGCTCATCCTCAACGCCGAGGAGCGCATCTTGCAGATCGAACGGCGACTATTTAGCGAGTTATGTCAACTTGTCGGCAGCCACGGCGCGCGATTGTTAGTGACGGCGGCGGCGCTGGCCGAACTGGACGTGGCCGCGACGCTGGCCGAGGTGGCGGCGCTCAATGACTACGTGCGGCCGGTGCTGGCGGACTCGTCGGGGATGAGCGACATCGTGCTCCACATCGAGAACGGCCGCCACCCGGTGGTCGAAGGCGCGTTGGCCGAGGGGCTGGGGCCAGGGATGCATCGCGGCCAGCGCTTCGTGCCCAACGACACCCACTTCGAAGCCACGAACCTCATCCAGATCATCACCGGCCCCAACATGAGCGGCAAGTCCACCTACCTGCGGCAGGTGGCGCTCATCACACTCATGGCCCAGATCGGCAGCTTCGTGCCGGCGTCGGCGGCCCACATCGGCCTGGTCGACCGCATCTTCACCCGCATCGGTGCGCACGACGAACTGCACGCCGGGCGCTCAACGTTTATGGTCGAGATGGTGGAAGCGGCCGAAATCCTCAACCACGCCACGCGTCGTTCGCTGCTGGTGCTGGACGAGATCGGCCGCGGCACCAGCACCTACGACGGCCTGTCGTTGGCGTGGGCCATCGTCGAGTTCCTGCACAACCACCCACGCTTGAGGCCGCGCACACTCTTCGCCACCCACTATCACGAGTTGACCGGGCTGGCCGACTTTCTGCCCGACGTCGCCAACTTCAACGTGGCCGTCACCGAGGAGGGGGGCGAGGTGACGTTCCTGCACCACATCGTGCCCGGCGGGGCCGACCGCAGCTACGGCATCCACGTGGCCCAGTTGGCCGGCCTGCCGCGCGACGTGATCCTGCGCGCCAACGACATCCTGCGCGACCTAGAGCGGCGCGCGCCGACGACGGCCGTCGAGCCGAGCCGCCTCAACAGCGGCCAGCAGATCGCGCTGTTCCCCGACTCTAGCCCGTTTCTCGACGAGTTGAAGCAGCTGGACGTCAATGCGTTGACGCCGTTGCAGGCCATCAACAAGCTCTATGAGTGGAAGCAGCGGTACGCTGGGCAGGTTTGAGAGATGGTAAGAGAACACAGAGCTTCATAGAGGCTTCTCTCGGTGCAACCCTGTGTTCCTCTTTTTCGCTAACTCCGCTAGTATTGTTAACCGTAGAATCAACATAGTAGACATAGACGACACCATGAAACGCCAACAATCGGAACCAGTATCGGCAGACAACGAGAGCGAGGAGTTGCAGCGGGCGCGGCGAGAGTTGGAGCGGGTGAAGGCGCGGCTGGAACGCTTGCAGCAGCGCAAATCGAGCCTGCTGGCGATGGCCGCCCACGATTTGCGCACGCCGGTAGCCATCATCCAGGGGTATTCGGAGCTGCTGGCCGGGGCGCTGGCGGCCGACACCGACCCCGCCATTCGCGAATACCTGACGACCATCGTCGCCCACGCCACTTCGCTGCGCCACGGCATCGAAAACCTGGTCGCCCTCGACCAGATGGAGCGCGGCGAGGTGCAGCTAGCGGTCACCCGCTGCGACCTGAACGAACTGGTCGCCCAGGCCCTGGCTCAGGTTGAGGGGTTGATGGTCGTCAAGTCGATAGACGCCACCGTGGTCGCGTCGCCGGAGCCGGTTTGGGTTATGGCCGACGAGGAACAGGTCGGGCGCGCGCTCTACAGCCTGTTCGGCCACGCCGAGAAGTACGCCCGCGAAAACGGTCAACTGCTCTTCACCGTTGCCGTCGACGCCGGGGTGGGGCTGGTGACGGTGCGTGACCCCAATCGCGTGCTGCCGGAGCAGATGGTGAGCCGAGCCTTTGAGCTGGTGGAGATCGGCCGCGACGGCCGCGCCGCTCTGCGCGGCACCGATCTGGGGCTGGTGGTGGCGCGGCGCGTAGCCGAGGCCCACGGCGGACGGGCGACGGTGCAGAGCGCGGCCGGGCCGGGCACAACCTTCGCTCTCTACCTGCCGCTGGCGGCCGAGGAGTAGCCGCACGCATGGACGATGCGACCCCACCGGGCGTGCCCTTTGACGAGGACACCTGGCGGCAGTTGCCCGACTTTCTCGGCCGGCTGCCGGAGCCGGTCTGCCTCCACGTCTGGGGCGACGCGGCGGGCGAGCCGGCCGAGCGCGAGGCGGCGCGGCTGGTGGCGACGCTGGCCGAGCGTTTTCTGCAGCTCAGCTACCGCCTCTTTCCCCGGCGCGATAACTACCCCTACTACCCAGTCATGGGTGTCATGGGCGGCACGGCCGAACAGGCCCGTGACGACGGGCTGCGCCTGATCGGCCTGCCCATCGGCTACCAGATGACGTCGCTCATCGCTGCCATCCAGGCCGTGGCCTTTCGCGGCCAGACGCTGGAGCCGGCGACGCGCATCCGTCTCAGCCGGCTGCCGGCCGACGCCGCGGTGACGATCGAGGTGCTGACAGCGGCCGATGATGAGTGGGGCGGCGTGGCGGCCAAGGCGGCCTTTGGCATGGCTGCGGCCAGTGAGCGCGTGCGGGCCTATCTGATCGTGACCGACTTCTTCCCGGAGGCGGCGGTGCGCTACTCGGCGGCAACGCTGCCGCACGTGGTCATCAACCAGCGCGTCCACTTCAGCGGCGCGCCCGACGAGGCCGCCCTGCTGCGCCACATCGGCCTGGCGCTAAGATAGGGATTAAGGGCCAGGGGAGAGCGCTCTTCCCTAATCCCTAATTCCTAGCCCCTAATCCTGTCTCTTATACACATCTGACGCTGCCGACGAGCGATCTAGTGTAGATCTCGGTGGTCGCCGTATCATTAAAAAAAAAAATAAACGAACCATACTGTAGAATAACAGAGCTATAATAACACTCAAGAGAAAATCAGCGAACAAGCAAGCAATAAAAAGCGACATAACAAGATTCAGCAAGAATGAGCGAGTAACAAA
>CALLZA010000797.1 GCA_937858165.1 uncultured Ardenticatenia bacterium | reverse complement strand
GCATTCGATGTCTAGTACGGTCTCGTGGGCTCGGAGATGTGTATAAGAGAGAGCTTTCGATCGGTTATCTCTACATGGCGATGGCGATCGCCACCGGCGTGGCGTTCAGCCAGACGATTCGGCTGGGCCAGCGGGTGGGCCAGGGCGTGGTCCCTGCCGGGGCGGTCAACTACGCGCTGGCGGCGGGGGCGGCGCCGGGGGGGAGGGCCGCCCTGTTTGGCCCCTCCGGCCCCCCCGTGCGCTGCCACCGGGAGCTGTTCGGGGTGGCCGATCGCCCCGCGGCTCGGGTTCGAGCGGCCGGGATGGTCGGGCGCACCGTCACCGTCAAGGTGCGTTTCGCCGATTTCACGACGATCACCCGCTCGCGCACCCTGCGTGAGGCCACCGATGTCTCCCGGGAGATCTACGCCGCCGCGCGGGCCCTCTACGACTCGCTGGGCCTGCAGCGGGCGCGAATCCGCCTCGTCGGAGTGCGGATGGAGGGGCTCGTCGACGTCGAACGGGCTTCCCGCCAGCCGCGATTGGACGACCCCGAGCAGGGGTGGCGCGAGGCCGACCGGGCCGTCGACCGCGCGAGTGCCCGGTTCGGGGCCGGCGCGGTGCGACCGCTGTCGCAGCGAGTGCGGGTCAGGTCCCCCTGACGGGGCCGCGTCGTGCGTAACGCGGCCCGCCGGGCGTGTCGCCCGGCACCCAGGCGCGCGCCGTCCTACTCACCGCTGCGAATGCCGTCCACGACCAGCAACTGTGGCCGGTTGGCCTGAATCCGCTGGTCGGTCAGCAGATAGGTGAGCCAGTCCAGCGTGTCGCTGTCGCACCATTGCAGGTCGTCGATGAAGAGCAGCAGCGCGGAACGGTGGTCCAGCAGGGCATGGGCCAGCGCCTCGAACAGATGCAACCGCTGCCACTTCTCGGTCAGCGGCCCCGGCGGCGGCACATGGGGGTATTGGCTCAGGATTTCCGGCATGAGCCGGGCCAGTTCGCGCCGCCAGGGATCGGCCAGCGGCGGCAAGGGCCGCGACCGCAGCCAGTTAACAATCGGCGCATAGACCAGTTCGCTCCCGGTGGCGTAGCAACGGGCCACCAGGGCGTCGATGCCCTGCCGCCCAACCCACTCGACCAGCTCCTCGGCCAGGCGGCTCTTGCCGATGCCTGCCTCGCCGCTGACAAGGGCCAGGTGCGGCCTCGTCGCCGCCCGGCGCCATAGCTGCTGGAGATCAGCCCACGGCTTATCGCGCCCTACCAGCGGCACGACCGCCCCGCCCGGCAGAGCCGCCGGCGTGCTGTCCTGGTTCAACAGGCGTTCATACAGCTCACGCGCGGCCTGGCCCGGCGCTACGTCAAGTTCGCGGCGCAGGACGGTGGCACAGGTGTGGTAAGCATGCAGCGCGGCGGCGCGGTCGCTGTTCAGGGCGCAGAGGCGCATCAGATCCGTATAGGCTGGTTCGTTGAGCGGGTCGTGGCGCAACAACGCGCGGGCGAAGGCGATTGCCTCCGGGTAGTGCCGGCTCGATTCGTGCAGGGCGATCAACTGCCGCAGGGCGCGCGCGTACTCCTGGGCCAGCCGTTCCCGTTCCACCAGCAACCAATCGCTGTAGCAGCCCGGCAACAACTCGCCGCCGTAGAGGGCCGACGCCTGCCGCAGATGCTCTGCGCGCTCGACGGGATCGGCCGCCCGATTGGCCCGCGCCAACGCCTCCTCAAAGGCGATCACGTCCACCTGGCAACCGGGGTCAGCGCGCCACTGCACCGACAGGTCATCGGCTGAGAGAACGCGGCCAGCGTCGGGAATGGCCCGGCGCAGGCGGTGATAGAGGTGGCGGCCGTTGGTCAGGGCCTGCTTCTCGGTGGAATCGGGCCAGAAGAGGAAGGCGAGCGACGAGCGCGCGACCGGCCGGCCACGGCGCAGCACCAGGTATGCCAGCAACTCTTGCAGGCGCGCCTGGTTCATCCCGACGACGGGTTGTCCTCCCCGCGCCATCTGAAAGCTGCCCAGCAGCTGGATGGTCAGGAACGGCTCATCATCCATTCGCGCGATAACTACGCCTCCCTGTAAACCTGTAGGCCGCTAATGCAAGCCTGGGTATTGTCAACCGCGGGGGACGCTGTTGATGTTACCCCATCCAGCTAGCGTGACGACCGTCTGGCAACCGCTCCGGCACCGTGAGCGCTCGCCATCCATGTAGAACGCGACATTACTATTGTAAGGCAAGAAGTCGCTGTGTCGAGAGTTGCTTCCAGGGCTTTTCCAAAGGATTCGGCCCCGCCTGAGAACGATTTCCCGAACGTGATAGGAGCCTGCCCCCATGACACCGGGAAGCCGGGCCGTCTATAGTTGACCTGTATGGGCCTGGTGGTCAGCACTTGAAGTCACTAGAAACCGGGTTTCTCGGAAGAAACCCGGTTTCTAAGCCCAAAAGGGATTCAACTATGCCGCGAAGAAATCAAGTGATCGTTGGTCTGTTCATATTGGCGCTCCTGACCGCCATCCCGGTTCTGGCCCAGGACGCGCCTGAGGCGGGCGGGGATACGCTCCCCCTGCCGTCCGGTGTAGCGTCGCTGCCGTTCGCGATGACGCAGCAAAAGCCGATCGATACGCAGGACGACGGCTTCGGCTCGGCAATCCCGATCGCCTGCGGCGCGGGGGGATTTGGACGCATTGACCCCGCTGGCGACACCGATTACTGGCGCTTCATCCTGCCGGCTGAGGAAGCCATTGTGGCCCGCGTCTATGCCATGGAAGGCGGCTCGCCGCTGGACGCCACGTTGCGGCTGTTCGTCAATCTCGGCAGTGGCCCCGGCACGGTCGAGGTGGCCACGAACGACGACTTCGACGGGCGCGACCCGCGCCTGCACGCCGCCGGTTACCCGACCAGCAGTTTTGCCTACCTCCAGGTGCGCGCCCCCGGTCACCCCACCGGCGGCGCCGGTCACTGGTACGTCGCGATCGGGGATCATCCGCCCTACGTGAGCGCCAAGACCGCCGGCACGGTCAACGGCTTCAGCTACGCGCCGGGCGACGTGCTGGTCCACTACGCGTGCAGCGACACCTGGGAGTTGTTCTTCGACGCCTCGGACGTGGGCCTGTCGCTGAACACCAACGGCTTCGCCATGTATCCCAACACCCAGAGCGGCCGTTTCCTGCTGACCTTTGCCGGCAAGGGCAACGTGCCGCAGGTCGGAACCGTGTTGCCCCACGACGTGGTCGAGTTCGTCGCCAGCGACGTGGGTGCCGATACGGCCGGTGTCTTCCGCCTGTTCCTCGACGGCTCCGACGTGGGGCTTTCCACCAGCGGCGAGAAGCTGGACGGCATCGCGCTGGACAAGGACGGCGAACTCCTGCTTAGCACCGTCGGCAACGGCAACATCGCCGGCGTGGGCGCTTTCGCCGATGAGGACGTGATTCGCCTTGACGCCGGCAGCTACGGCGCGGCGACGACCGGAACGTGGTCGATGTTCTTCGACGGCTCCGACGTGGGCCTCGGCGGGACGGATATCAACAGCGTGTGGCAGAGCCGGTCATTGACCGCCTCCGGCTATGCTATGTACTTCAGTGTGCTCAACAATCTGGGTCTGGGCGGCCTGCCGTTCGACGACGATGACATCGCCCGGTGCGACTCGCCGACCTATGGCCCGAACTCCTGGTGCGCGTCATGGAGCAAGGTCATGGATCTGGCCTTTCTGGGAACGGTTGACGCCCTGGATCGCGGCGACGCCCGCGCGCCGGACAAGTATCCATTGGCCGGGAGCGTCATTGACGCTGTCTCTTATACACATCTCCGAGCCCACGAGACCGTACTAGATCTCGTATGCCGTCTTCTGCTTGAAAAAAAAAAAACAACATCATTATTCGACGTCAACATGAAGCAAAAGTGTGCGCACTGAACATGTCAGCAGTAGTACTAAAACTGTGTCTTGAAGAATCACACATACACAGCATCATTGCCGCTGTCTCACACTGTAA